>JANMIB010000158.1:0-13135 GCA_031375605.1 Allobosea sp.
GACAACCGACGGCATGGCGACGGAGACCGCCGCTCCGCCCATCAAGGTGAGCGTGTGACGGCGGCTGATGCGCGTTTCTTTGATCAGGATATTTTTCGTCATGGCTTCGGTCCTTCTGGCCGCTGATCGTCATCCAGAGGGGCGATCTTTACACGCCGGCCATGGGCATCCTCGCCTTCCGTTCGGTGGAAGCGGGCGAAGATTACGGCGCGCTGATGGCTGCAGCGCTGCTCGTCACAGCTCCGCTCGTTCTCGCTTTCCTGTTTGCCCAACGCCGTTTCATCGAAGGCATCACCATGACCGGGCTCAAGGGCTGAGTGCCGGTTTCAACCAGAAGGACCGAAGCCATGACGAAAAATATCCTGATCAAAGAAACGCGCATCAGCCGCCGTCACACGCTCACCTTGATGGGCGGAGCGGCGGTCTCCGTCGCCATGCCGTCGGTTGTCCGCGCGCAGGCAGCCGAAATCCAGGTCCACTACTCGATGCCGGCGATTTTCAAGGAAGCGCAGGACGCGGTGATGGCGGCCTTCGCAGCCAAACATCCCGAGGTCAAAGCAACCTATATGAACCCCACCCCGACCTATGAGGATGGCGCACAGCTTCTGCTGCGCAATGCTGCCACCAACTCCATGCCGGAAGTCTCCTTCCAAGGCCTCAACCGCCTGCGCATGTTTGCCGAGCGCGGCGTCGCTGTCGATCTTGCACCGCTGCTCGCCATGGAAGGCGATCTTGCCAAGCTGGGCTATTCGCCCGCCATTCTCGGCCTCGGCTTCCACGCCAAGGTGCAATGCGGCCTGCCGTTCGCCACTTCCAACCCGATCAGCTACTACAACGCGACTCTGCTGAAGCGTGCCGGTCTTGATCCGGCAAAGTTCCCGACCACCTGGGATCAGGTGATCGCGGACTCAGCGAAGGTGAAGGCGCTCGGCGACGGCAATGACGGCATGTTCTACCGCTGGCCCGGTGATGACTGGATGTTCTCGGCGCTGCTTTATGGCCATGGTGGCCGCATGCTCAACGAGGCTGAGAACGACGTTGCCTTCAACGGTGCCGAGGGCCTTGCCGCGCTGCGTCTGCTCGACCGGATGGTGAAGGAAGGCGGCATGCCGAACTTCGCTGGCACCGCAGACCTGCAGGCCTTCAGCGCCGGCAAGCTGGGCATGATGTTCCGCACCACTGCTCAGGTGCGCTCGATCGCGGCCTCGGTCGGCAATAATTTCGAACTCGGCACGACCATCATGCCGGTGATCGACGCTGTCAAAGGCCGCCTGCCCACCGGTGGTGCTGGTGCCATGATCACCACCAAGGATCCGCGCAAGCTCGAAGCTGCCTGGAAGTTCGTCAAGTTTGCGACCTCTGCCGAAGGAACCACGCTGATGGTTAAGAACACCGGCTATGTGCCGTGCAACCAGCTGGCCATTGACGATGCAAGCTATCTTGCAGACTTCTACAAGGCCAACCCGCTGTTCCAGGCCGCCACCAAGCAGGTTCACCTGATGGTGCCGTGGTATGCCTTCCCCGGCCAGAACTCGGTGCGCGTCACGCAGGTGATGGTCGACAACCTCGCCCGCATCGTCGAGCAGAAGGCAACGCCCGAGACCGTGCTGGCCGACATGGCGACCGAAGTGCGCAAACTGATCCCACGTCAGGGTTGAGCCACTTTTGACACGAGCTGACGAGGCGTCCGATCATCGGGCGTCTCGCTTTTGCATCACACCGGACTGACAGCATGATCACACGCATCGCCCAGATTTCCGACACTCACCTGTCGCCCACCAAACCGTATTTCCGCAGCAACTTCGATCTTGTGGCCGAGCATCTGCGCGCATATGCGCCTGATCTTGTGATCAACACCGGCGATCTGGCACTCGATGGCGCGGACCATGACGGAGATCTCGCAGAGGCCCGCGCCGCGCATGATGCCTTGGGCCTTGAATACCATGTGCTGCCAGGCAACCACGATGTCGGCGATCATCTTGACGCGGCTCGCCGCCAACCGGTCAATTTGGAGAGGCTGACACGCTATCGGCGCATCATCGGGCCGGATGTCTGGAGCCTCGACATTCCGGGTTGGCGGCTCTTGGGCCTGAACTCACTGACGCTCGGGCTTGATCTGGATGGCACCCGACAGGACGATCTGATCAGGGAGGCAGGTGCTTTGCTGGCGGGGCGCTCGCTTGCGATCTTCCTGCACAAGCCGCTGGCTGACCTCAGCTATGACGAAACGCTGACCAGCAACCGCTTCATGACCTGGGGTCCGCGTCGCCATCTTTTGGCAATGCTAGGTGGCGTGGTGCCTCGGTTGGTCTGCTGCGGTCATGTCCACCAGTACCGCGACAGCATGCTCAGTGGCAGCTCCCACATCTGGGCTCCTGCCACGTCATTCGTGATCAGCGATCCATGGCAGCCCGGATATGGGGCCAAGATGGTTGGCTATCTGGCGCACGAGTTTCACTCAGACGGTGGCCATCGTCATCAGGTCATCGGGGTGCGCGACCTCGTGCACCATGACCTTGTCGCTTTTCCTCTGGCTTATGGCGATGTGCGCGCCTGGGGTGAGCGCAATGCGTAAGGCGCGCATTCTCAACCCCGCTTGATCCTGACCAGCGTGAAAACCTGGAACGGCTTGATCTTGCGGCGTTCGACGATGGTCATGTCGCCGCGCCCCTTGGCCCAGTCTGCGATCCGCGCAAAGGGGAACTCCGGGCGCAACCCGAGTGGCCGGGCCATCTTCGCAAGACCATCCTCGACCTTCGCCGCCAGCCCGTATTCAGAGTAGAAATGGTTGACGAGGATGATCTCGCCGCCGGGCGCCAGCACACGGTAGCATTCATCCAGCACCCGCTCCGGGTTTGCCACGAGGGTGATCACGAATTGCGCGACGACCGCATCGAAGGCGCGATCAGCAAAAGACAGTTGCTCGGCATCCATGACATGCAGGGCCGAGACCCACGGGTAGCGGCCGGTCGCATGACGTGTCCGCGCTCTCGCGATCATCTGTTGGGAAATATCGATACCGGTGACGTCATAGCGCTCGTTGTAGTCCGAGAATGACAGGCCGGTCCCGACTCCGATCTCGAGAATATGCGGACCTACTTTCTTGGCCGCAGCCGTCGCAGTGCGGCGTGCGTTGAGAAATACCGGCCCACACAGCATGTCGTAAAGTGGTGCCCAACGTGCATAAGCCCGCTCCACGGTCGAGCGGTCGAGATCGGCGAGCATGTGGCAATGATCCTCAATCAACACTGACGATGCGTGTTGCCTTAGCTGCGCTGCGTGACAGTCATGCGAAGGCGAAATCGCAGGCTGTCAAAAAACTGAAACACAAATCACGCAACTGGTGGGGGAGACAACAGCCCAATCCGGGGACTCATGAACAGCTACCGCGCCATCTTCATCTCTGACGTGCATCTTGGCACGCGGACCGCCCAGGTCGACGCGCTCCTCGACTTCCTGAAGCAGACCGAAGCAGATGTGATCTATCTTGTCGGTGACATCATCGATGGCTGGCGGTTGAGGAAAAACTGGTACTGGCCGCAAAGTCACAATGACCTTGTGCAGAAGCTGCTGCGCAAGGCGCGAAAGGGCACGAGGATTGTCTTTGTGCCAGGGAACCACGACGAGTTCCTCCGCGACTTTCAGGAAAGCCATGTCGGCGGCATCGAGATTGCCGACCGGATCATCCACGAAGGTCTGGCCGGAGGGCGTTACCTCGTCATCCATGGTGACCAGTTCGACGCTGTGGTCATGCACGCCAAATGGCTCGCGCTGGTCGGTGACTGGGCCTACGAAGCCGCGCTGATCCTGAACAACAACATCAATGTCATCCGCCGCAGGCTCGGACTGACCTACTGGTCGTTTTCTGCATGGGCCAAGCACAGGGTCAAGAAAGCGGTCAGTTTCATCAGCGCCTTCGAGGAGACTCTGGCGGGTGAGGCACGCCGCCAAAACGCCAACGGGGTGATCTGCGGCCATATCCATCATGCTGTGATCCGCCAGATCGGCGAGATTCGTTACATGAATTGCGGTGACTGGGTCGAGAGCATGACGGCGCTGGTGGAGCGGCGCGACGGTGTTTTCGAGATCATCCATTGGAACGCTGACACGGCGTGGCAGATCGAAAAGGCAGGCAGCTTCCCAGCTGATGAAGCCCAGACGTTGCTCAGACCTGAGCCAATCGCGGCATGAGGGACAGCGGATGAAGATCTTGATCGCCACAGATGCCTGGAAGCCGCAGGTCAACGGCGTCATGCGGACTTTGCAGGCCACGGTCCTAGAGCTTCGCCAGCGCGGGCACGGCGTGAGGATTGTTCACCCGGAGGATTTCCAGACCATCGCCATGCCGACCTATCCAGACATCCGGCTTGCGGTCGCGACCGCTAGCGCGATGCGCCCGATCCTTGCCAAGGAACAACCGGATGCGATTCATATCGCGACAGAAGGCCCTATCGGCTGGGCCATGCGCCAAGCGTGCCTGTCATCGCAGCAGCGTTTCACGACGAGCTATCACACCCGTTTTCCCGAATACATCAGCGCCCGTGTGCCAGTTCCCGAATGGATGACCTATGCCATGCTCCGGCATTTTCACACGCCCGCCGCGCACGTGATGGTGTCAACGCCGAGCATGCGGGCGGAATTGGCAGGGCATGGATTTCGCAATCTGGTGCACTGGCCGCGCGGCGTGGATACGGGCCTCTTCCGGCCCGATCATCCATCCGTGCTCGATCTTCCGCGCCCGATTTTCCTGACCGTCAGCCGGCTGGCTGTTGAAAAGAATATTGAGGCTTTCCTGAGCCTTGATCTGCCCGGCTCGAAGGTCGTCGTCGGCGATGGGCCGCAAGCTGATGCACTGCGCTCACGTTTTCCGACAGCGCATTTCATGGGGCTCAAGCAAGGCAGTGCGCTTGCAGCCATCTACGCCTCGGCAGATGTTTTCGTGTTTCCGAGCCGGACCGATACCTATGGCATCGTCCTGCTTGAAGCGGCGGCAGCCGGCGTGCCAACGGCAGCCTTCCCCGTTCCCGGCCCCCTCGATGTTGTCGGCGGCACAGGTGTTGCCGTGCTGGATCAGGATTTGCGGAAGGCCTGCATGGCGGCTCTCCGCATCACGCGCGAACATTGCAGGGCCTTTGCGATGACACGATCATGGCAGGTTGCGACAGATGCCTTCTTTGCCAATCTGATCGTGAATGGCAAAACAACGCTGTGTGCAGCCGCTTGAGCCCATGACACGACGCTGTCGCCGAGCCGTCATCCACATGTCATCACGATTGACCACATCGCTAATCCTCAATCAGAGGAAGAACCGACATGCACATTTGGATGAAAGCAGCAGCCTTTGCCGTTCTTCTGACAGGAGCCGCAACAGCGAGCGAATTGAAGGAATTTCCGGCCGCGCTGGCAGGCCATGCGCTCATTCCGGCTGAAACGTTCTTGCAGACTCCAGCCGATGCACCGGCTGACCTGCAGACATCCGGCAAATTCGTCACGCCGATGCGCCGCGTGGACGCGGCAGGCACCGTCATGGGCCGATCAGCTGGCCGGCCGACGGGCCTGTCGACGCCGCTGCGTGGCCAACCCGTGCAAGGCAATTCTGGCATCAAGCGCATGGCGGACGGCACATTCTGGGTGCTGACCGACAATGGTTTTGGCTCAAAGATGAACTCGCCGGATTCGATGCTCTACATGAACCGCTATCGCATTGACTGGACAAGCGGCCAGATGGAGCGGTTGCAGACCGTCTTCCTCAGCGATCCCAACAAGCGTGCGCCCTTCCGCATTGCCAACGAGGCGACGGACAAGCGCTATCTCACCGGCTCCGACTTCGATCCTGAAGGCATGCAGATCATCGCTGACAAGATCTGGATAGGCGACGAATTCGGGCCGTTCCTGATGCGCTTCGATCTGTCGGGGCAACTGGAAGCGGTCTTCGAAACTCAGGTTGATGGTCAGGTTGTGCGCTCACCGGATCATCCGGGCGTGCAACCGCCTGCAACGCCCACCACCCCGGTGGAAAACCGTGTGCGCCGGTCGAAGGGCTATGAGGGCCTGGCCTCCTCTCCCGACGGCCGGTTCCTCTATGGCATGCTGGAGGGACCGCTCTGGGATCTCGGCACGAAGGACTGGGAAATGATCAACGGTCGCCAGTACCTGCGTGTCCTGGAGTTCGATGTGCAGGCTGAGCGTTGGACAGGGCGTCACTGGAAGTATGTTCTCGACGAGAATGGCCTGTCCATTGGCGATTTCAACATGATCGATGCGACCACCGCACTGGTCATCGAGCGCGATGACAACGAAGGCGTGTCCGAACGCGCCTGCCCGCAAGGACAGCGTGCCGAGACCTGTTTTCATGCCTTGCCGAAGGTCAAGCGGGTCTGGAAGGTCGAGATGTCGGAAGCCAACGCAAACCAGCCCGTCCGCAAGATAGGCTTTATCGACCTGCTCAACATCGCTGATGAGCAGAAGAAATCGCGCGTGCCACTGTCAAATGGCCGCTTCCAAATGCCGTTCTTCACCATCGAGAATGTCGAAATCGTGGATGCTGATCACATCGTCGTCGGCAACGACAACAATCTGCCGTTCTCCTCCAGCCGCAACCCCAACAAGGCGGATGACAACGAAATGGTTCTTTTGCACGTGCCGGAGCTACTTCGCGCACGCTGAACACAGGCATATTCGGCACGTTGGCCAAGGCCCGCACGCGAAGGTGTGCGGGCTTTTCGCTGTCTGATGACCACCTGCTGACGATGCGGCTGCTGGTGATCGAGGCTGTGGATCAAGGCCCACTGACATGGAACCTGCATCAGAACGTCATCGAAGTGTCGCGGGGCCAAGCTAGGCGTCCTCCTGTGAAAACCGAGGGGCCAGGAATGCTGGAACTGCGAAACGTGAACCGCGATTTTGGCTCCAAGCGCGCCGTCGATGATGTCAGCCTCGACATCGGCAAAGGCAGTTTCGTCGGGGTGATCGGGCGCTCCGGAGCGGGCAAGTCCACGCTGCTGCGCATGATCAACCGCCTGCAGGACGTGTCATCTGGCACGATCCGATGGAACGGGCAGGATGTGACCACACTCAAGGGTCAGGCCCTGCGCGACTGGCGCGCCTCGTGCGCCATGGTGTTCCAGCAGTTCAACATTGTCGGCAGGCTCGATGTGATGACCAATGTGCTGATGGGCCGGCTCAATCACACCTCCCAGATGCGGTCCTTGCTCAAGCTCTGGTCGCCAGATGACCGCGCCATTGCCGTGTCGGCACTTGAACAGTTCGACATCACGGCCCTGGCAGGCCAGCGGGCTGAATCATTGTCCGGTGGCCAGCAACAGCGCGTCGCCATCGCCCGTGCGCTGGTTCAGGAGCCTGAAATCGTGCTGGCAGACGAGCCGATTGCCTCGCTCGATCCGCGCAACACGAAGGTTGTGATGGACAGCCTTCTGCGCCTCAACAAGCATTTCGGCATCACTGTGATCTGCAACCTGCATGATCTTGATCTTGCCAAGGACTACTGTGGCCGCCTGATCGGCATGGCGCAGGGCAAGGTCGTGTTTGACGGCACGCCGGACGAACTGACCGAAAGCGCCGCCCGCGAACTTTACGGCCTTGAGGCGCATGAGGCGATGACGGTTCTTCCGCCAACCTCCGTCGGCAACACATATCAGCCCCTCCCGGCTGTCGCCTGAGACCGGCCCCGGCCGGACAACCTCCCTGAAACCTCGTGTCACATAACTGGAACCCGACCATGACCCTGACCCGCCGCTTTGCACTGGGGGCCGCCGCAGGCCTTGCGCTTGCTGCCACCTCGACTGCCACCTTCGCCCAGGATTGGCGCACCCGCTTTCCTGAACTTGTCTATGCCGTGGTGCCTGCAGAGAACGCCTCCGGCGTGACCGAGCGCATGGGTCCGTGGATGGAATACCTGTCGAAAGAACTCGGCGTGAAGGTCACGCTGCGCATCGCCTCCGACTATGCGGCCGTGATCGAAGGCCAGCGCGCTGGATCGATCCACATTGGCGATTATGGCCCATCATCGTATGTACGCGCCCACACCGTCACCAATGGCGGCGTGGAAGCCTTCTCATCGATGCGTGCTGTCGATGGCTCGACCGGTTACTTCTCCGTGGCCTATGCCAAGACATCCGCGCCAGGGGCCACAATTCAGGATTTCCGCGGCAAGAACCTCTGCCTTGTCGATCCAAACTCGACTTCTGGCAACAACGTGCCGCTTTTTAGCTTCAGCAAGATGAATATCGAGCCTGAGAAATTCTTTGCCAAGGTCGTGAATGCCGGCAGCCACGAAAACGCGGTGATGGCAGTCCAGCAGGGAACATGCGATGTCGCCTTCAATTGGTGGAATTCCGAGGATGACTCCAACCTCTCACGCATGGCCAACAAGGGCATGGTGAAGGCTGCCGACTTCAAGGTCGTGTTCCGCTCCGAAAGGATTCCGGGTTCTCCTTATGCCTATCTGACCTCGCTCCCACCGGAAGCAAAAGCCGCGATCACCAAGGCCTTCTTTGATGCGCCTACGAAAAACAAGGTTGTGTTCGACAAGCTCACAGACGGCAAGTCGCCAGGTTTCGCGCCAGCACAGCATTCCGACTATCAGGTCACCATCGAACTGCAGAAGTTCGTGGACAGCTTGCGTCGCCGCAGCGGTTCTTGATTTTCGCCATCTTTCCAACCGGGCGTCATCCTTGCGGGTGACGCCCTCTCTTTTTGCGCAAGAACGGCAAGGCCGCCCGCACGCCATGGCACACGCAATCCCCCGCCTTCAGGACCATCAGGTCGCAGCCCTGTCCTCAGCCTACCGTGCGGCACAGGCTGCCAAGCGCCGCACCACGCTGATCGGCGTGCTGGTTCTCGCCATCCTGATCATGGTGGCTGGCAAGGTTGCCGAGGTTGATCTGCCAAGGCTCTGGGCCAATGCCGGGCAACTCACCAGCTATCTGGGCCGCATCTTCTATCTGGAGAACGGCCAGCTCGTCTTCACTGATGTCGCGGACTGGTACTGGGGTCTTGGCCGCTGGATGAGCCGGCTCTGGGACACGCTGCTCATCGCCTATCTCGGCACGCTGCTGGGCGCGATCGGGGCCTTCTTCCTGTGCTTTGCAGCCACCGTCAACCTCGCCGTCAACCCCACCCAACGCTTCCTGGCCCGCCGCTTTCTCGAATTCTGCCGGACGGTGCCCGAAATTGTTTTTGCCCTGATCTTCGTGGTCGCCTTTGGCCTCGGGCCGGTGCCTGGCGTGATCGCCATCATGATCCATACGGTCGGCGCGCTCGGCAAGCTCTTCGCGGAAGTGGTCGAGAACATCGACATGAAGCCGGTCGAGGGTGCCATCGCGTCAGGCGCAACCCGCTGGCAGGCGATCCGTTATGCGGTTGTGCCGCAGGTTCTGCCGAATTTTGCGAGCTACGCCCTGCTGCGCTTTGAGGTCAACGTGCGCGGAGCGTCCGTCATGGGCTTTGTCGGCGCAGGCGGCATCGGGCAGGACCTGATCGAGGCCATCCGCAAGTTCTACTATTCGGATGTCTCAGCCATCCTGCTCCTGATAATCGCCACCGTGATGGTCATCGACCTCGTCACCGAGCGCATCCGCCACCGCCTGATCACGATGGAGCATGGCCGATGAAATCCTTGCAGAAGACCTCGCGCATGTTCCCGGATCAAGCCGCCATCAGGTTGCGTCACGCAGCGCTGGTGACAGGCCCCCAGCGCGAGCGCTGGGTGGCGCTGGCCGTAGTGCTGGCCATGGCCGGCGTGGCATTGCTGGCAATCGTCAGGCTCGAGTTCTCCTTCGCACGGCTAGGTACCGGCATCGTGCAGCTTGGCACGTTTCTCGGGATGATGATTCCGCCGACACCCGGCACCCAACTCGGGCTCTTGTTGAAAGCGCTGGCAGAGACCGTGGCAATTGCCTTCCTCGGCACGCTGCTGGCGGCCTTGATCGCCTTCCCGCTCGGCTTCATGGCCGCCCGCAACACTATGGCCAACGGCATCGTGCGCTTTATCACGCGTCGCTTCTCAGATTCGATCCGCGGCGTCGATACGCTGATCTGGGCGCTGATCTGGATCAATGTCGTGGGTCTGGGTCCGTTTGCCGGGGTCCTGGCAATCATGACCAGTGACATCGGTTCCTTCTCCAAGCTGTATTCCGAGGCCATCGAAGCCATCGACCGGAAAACCGGAGAGGGCGTGACCTCGACCGGCGGCACGAAGGTCCACGCCATCCGCTTCGGCATTGTGCCGCAGGTCATGCCCGTTCTGATCAGCCAGATCTTGTACTACTTCGAGTCGAACACCCGCTCCGCCACCATCATCGGCATTGTTGGCGCAGGCGGCATCGGGCTGTATCTCGCCGAGATGATCCGCACCTACGAGTGGGATCAGGTGGCTTTCATCATTCTGATGATCCTCGTCACCGTAGCGGTCATCGACTTTGTCTCCTCACGCCTCAGGCTCGCCATTGTCGGCGAAAGGACAGGCACGCTGTGATGTCCGTCATTCCCTTGTCATGTTCCGAAGGCAGTTCGGGCACCATGCCGACAGACACACCACCATCGCACGAACGCAGGGCTGCCATGGCGCTGCTGGCGCGTGCGACCGAGCCGGAACTCGCTGGTCCCCTCGCCCGGAACTGGCCCGAGCTTGCCGTGCGCGATCTGAAAAAGCCCGAGATCGGCCTTGCCATGCTGCGTGGCCGGATGGGCGGCGATGGCGCGGCCTTCAATCTTGGCGAGGCAACTGTCACCCGCGCCGTGGTCGAACTGGCCGACGGACAGCGCGGCCATGGTCAGATGCTGGGGCGCAAACCAGCACTTGCCCGCCTTGCGGCCATAGCCGATGCGCTGTGGCAGGATGAAGCCGAGCGGCGGCTGATCGAGCGCGACATCCTGGCTCCGGTCAGGTCGAGGCTCGCCCGCGAGAAGGCAAGTGCCATCGCCGAGACGGCTGCTACCCGTGTCGATTTCTTCACGCTGGTGCGGGGAGACGCCTGAGATGACTATGCCTGAGTCCCGTTCACTGGCTTCCGGGTTCACCGATCCGGTCTATGACAGCCAGTCCGCCTTTCGCCGCGCAATGGAAGCGCTGGCAAGCCCCGGTCGCCTCCGGCCTGTCACCATGTCGGCCGACGTGCCGCTGATGCCGTCTGCAGCCGCGCTCATCCTTGCGCTCTGCGATTTCGAGACGACGCTTTATCTCTCGCCATATATCGCGGGCCTGCCCAGCGTGGCGGAGTTCGTGCGTTTCCACACCGGCGCGCCGCTGGTTTCTGAACCGTCGCGCGCAGCTTATGCGGTGGTCGATCTCCGGCATGACGATCTTGAGCCCGGCAGCTTCGCGCAAGGCACGGCGGAATATCCGGACCGGTCGACCACCATCATCACGCTATGTGACAACCTCGAAAGCGGCACGGCCCTGGCCATTGCGGGGCCCGGCATCGCCAGGGTCTCGGCATTGAAGGTCTCGCACCTGCCAGCTGACTTCAGCGCGCAATGGAACGCGAACCGCGCCCGCTTTCCGCTGGGCGTCGACATCATCTTTGCCGCCCCAGGCCAGATCGTCGGCTTGCCGCGCAGCACGCGTGTCGTCGGGGAGGCTTGCTGATGTATGTCGCTGTCAAGGGCGGCGAGCGCGCCATTGCCAATGCTCACCGGCTGCTGGCCGACAAGCGGCGCGGCAACAGGGCCGTGCCGGAACTCGGCGTTGACCAGATCGACGAACAGCTCGCTTTGGCTGTTGACCGCGTCATGACCGAAGGCTCGCTCTATGACCGCAAGCTGGCAGCGCTTGCCATCAAGCAGGCGCGCGGCGACCTGATCGAGGCGATTTTCCTGGTGCGCGCCTATCGCACGACCTTGCCGCGTTTTGGCTTCTCCGAGCCGCTGGACACCGCTGCCATGCAGGTGCGCCGCCGCATCTCGGCGACCTACAAGGATTTGCCGGGTGGTCAGGTGCTGGGCCCGACCTTCGACTACAGCCATCGCCTGATCGATTTTGCCCTCGCGGTCGAGGGCGCGACCGACGCGCCGGAGACAGTACCAACCACGGGTGACGAACGCATGGTGCGCGTGACCGACATCATCTCTGCCGAACAACTGATCGAGGCCAATCCCGCGCCCATGGATGGCCAGCCTGTTGGGGACCTGACGCGCGATCCGCTCGGCTTTCCGGCTGACCGCGACCTGCGCCTGCAGAATCTGGCACGCGGTGATGAGGGCTTCCTCCTGGCACTCGGCTATTCGACCCAGCGCGGCTATGGCCGCAACCACCCGTTCGTCGGCGAAATCCGCATGGGCGAGATCGAGGTCGAGATGGTCATCGATGATCTTGGCTTTGCCGTGCCGCTTGGTGACATCACGGTCACCGAATGTCAGATGGTCAACCAGTTCACGGGCTCGTTGACCGATCCGCCGAAGTTCACGCGCGGCTATGGTCTTGGCTTTGGTCATTGCGAGCGCAAGGTCATGTCGATGGCGCTTGTGGATCGCGCGCTCAGGGCCGACGCGTTCGGCGAGGAGCGCAAGGGCCCGGCTCAGGACGAGGAGTTCGTGCTGTCACATTCCGACAACGTGCAGGCCACGGGCTTCGTCGAGCATCTGAAATTGCCGCACTATGTTGATTTCCAGGCTGAGATCGCCATGCTGCGCCAGTTGCGGGCCGAGGTCTCTGCACGGACAAGCCTCGCCGCCCGACATGCCGGACAGCCCCACGCTGAGGCAGCAGAATGAACAGCAGCCCCTACAACTTCGCCTATCTTGATGAGCAAACCAAGCGGATGATCCGCCGCGCCATCCTGAAAGCCATTGCCATTCCGGGCTATCAGGTGCCGTTCGCCAGCCGCGAAATGCCGATGCCGTATGGCTGGGGCACGGGCGGGGTGCAGGTCACCGCCGCGATCCTCGGGCCTGACGATGTGCTCAAGGTCATCGACCAAGGTGCAGACGACACCACCAACGCCGTCTCGATCCGTGCCTTTTTTGCAAAGACCGCACATGTCGCCGTGACCACCGCGACCGCTGACGCAACCATCATCCAGACTCGCCACCGCATTCCTGAAGCGGCGCTGAAACACGATCAGGTGCTGGTGTACCAGGTGCCGATCCCCGAGCCGCTGCGTTTTCTCGAGCCGCG
>JANMIB010000193.1:0-1809 GCA_031375605.1 Allobosea sp.
GGACAGGGTTGCTGTTGTTGATGTGGACATAGACCTTTCGCGCGATGTGAAGCTGCTGAAGCGACACGAGTGAACCACCTTCGCCATCCATCGGCATGTGCCCCATCCTCCGTCCCGTCTTCAAACCCAGGCCCAACCTGAGCATCTCGTCATCGGTGAAGAGCGTGCCGTCGAACATCAACAGGCTGCTGCCAGCCAGCCAAGACATCACGTCTGGCGTCAGCGTTGCACAGCCCGGCACATAGTGTGCGGTGCGGCCGTTTCCCGAAATGGCAACGCCCACGGTTCGCCCGTCGTCGATATCCGTGCGCACCTCGCCCAGTTCGCTCCACAGCGGCACCTTACCCGGAACGGCATGCAGCGACATGACAACATCTTCCACAGGCACGAAGGATTGGTCGGTCGTGATGGTGATCCATTCGGTCACATCACCTGCCAAAACTGAAAAGATTGGGTTTGCGGAAATCGATTGTTGAACGGGCGAAGTTGCGTAAATTCGCAGGGGCGATCGTTCCCGCAGGCTCAGCAATCCCGCCACATGGTCGATGTCTGCATTGGTGAGCACGACGGAGACAATGGGGCTGTCCCTGAGATCACGCGGCGCGAGTGCCGAATGAGTTGCGATTTGCTGCCTTATGTCGGGCGATGTATTCACAATTGCCCAGCTGTCATCCCGCCCTCGGACCGCAATCGATGACTGTGTGCGCGCGCAGACACGCCGATCTCCGCTCCACGCAAGATCACAGCACGGACAGCGGCAGTTCCATTGTGGGAAACCGCCGCCCGCCGCTGAACCGAGAATTCGCAGGCTGACCGGCCTTGTCGCCGATACAGCCCCGGTGCTCACATCTTGGCTTCCGCATAGCTGCTGACTTCGCAGCCACAGGACTTCTCAATCATCACAGGCTTTGACCATTTGCGCATCTTGGCCTCCCAAAGGTCGCAGGGTTTGCCGTCGGCCCCCTGAACACACACCAATTGACTGCAGCCCTGTGGCAAGATTGCGGCAAAAGCGACTGGATCGTTTCGCACTCCTTTGGGCTTCGGTCCTGCGTATCGTACTGCTCTGCCCATGAAAATCACTCATCGCGGCATCGTCCTGCCGTCAATGAATCAGATGTTCAGATCCCTGTGGACCCTTTAACAGGTCCTGAGCCTAACGATCGTGCACGGTGCATGCGCTCATCGAGGCCGGTTTGCAGAATGGTAGCCGCATGAAACTGATCCGGCCGCAGCTCGTCGATCGCGTCCCACGAAACCGGCATCGAGACCGCCGCGCCTCTTCTGGCCCGCGTCGAGTAGGGTGCGATGGCCGTGGCTCCACGTGCGTTGCGCAGATAGTCAATGAAAATCCGGCCCTTGCGGGCAGCTTTGGCCAACGTCGCGGTGTAGCGATCAGGCTCGGTCTGTTGAAATGCCTTGGCGAAATCGTGCGCGAAAGTCTTCACGCGCACCCAATCCGCCTTCGGCTTGATCGGCATGACAACATGGAAACCCTTGCCACCGGACGTTTTCAGCCAGCTGTTGAATCCCAGATATTCAAGGCGATCCCGAACGGCGATGGCGGCATCACGGACGCGCTCCAGTGATACGCCTTCATCAGGATCAAGATCGAAGATGACCTGGTCCGGCGTTTCAACGGCATCCATCGTCGAACCCCACAGATGGATCTCGACGGTGCCAAGTTGAACAAGCGCTGCGAGGCCATCGAAGTCTCGGATAAACATCAAATCGTCACCGCCCCTGTCCTTTTGAGTCAGCACCGCGCGGTGCATGCCCGGCGAAGCGTGCTTCTGGAAAAACTGATGC
>JANMIB010000201.1:0-1506 GCA_031375605.1 Allobosea sp.
TTTTCGCGCACCAGATCGGCAATCTTCTCCAGAAGCGACGCCTTGTTGACCTGATAAGGCAGCTCATGAACGATGATCGCGTCACGCTCCTTGCGGATTTCCTCGATCTCGGTTTTCGCGCGCATGATCACCGAGCCGCGGCCAAGGTGATAGGCTGCCCGGATGCCGCCGCGGCCCATGATGAAGGCACCCGTGGGAAAATCCGGGCCGGGAACGATCTCGATCAGCTCGTCGATCGTGATTTCGGGATTGTCGATATAAGCCACGCAGGCATCGATGACTTCGCCAAGATTGTGTGGCGGGATATTCGTGGCCATGCCGACGGCGATGCCGCCCGCGCCATTGACCAGCAGGTTGGGATAGCGCGCAGGCAGGACCGATGGTTCTTCTTTGGAATCGTCATAGTTGGCCTGAAAATCGACGGTTTCCTTGTCGAGATCTTCCAGCAGCGCCATGGCCGGGCGCGCAAGGCGGCTCTCGGTGTAGCGCATCGCCGCTGGCGGATCGCCATCGACCGAGCCGAAATTGCCCTGGCCATCGACCAGCATCAGGCGCATCGAGAAATCCTGCGCCATGCGCACCAGCGCATCGTAGATCGCCTGGTCGCCATGGGGGTGATACTGGCCCATCACGTCGCCGACGATGCGGGCCGACTTCACGTATTTGCGATCTGGCGTGAAACTGTTTTCCCACATCGCGTAGAGAATACGGCGGTGAACGGGCTTGAGACCGTCCCTGACATCAGGCAAGGCGCGGCTCACGATCACGCTCATGGCGTAATCAAGATAGCTCTTGCGCATCTCGTCGGTGATCGAGATCGGCTTGATGTCGCTGCCGCTGGCCGGAACCGGCGGATCAACCGGCTTGTTGTCGTCGTCGCTCACTTAAGGATTCCGTGGTCAATGTCTGATCAGATTGGTCTAGACCATTCAAGCCCGCGAAGCCAGCAAAACACAACACAATCCACGGCGTAATTTCTATCGGAAAATCAACAGATTAGAGATGCATTTTCAGCCAGATTGCTGTTGCGTCATCGCAGCGCTTCCAGCGCGGTTTGATGATCCCGTCAGGATCAGTCTCGTGCTCGAATCGGCGTAATTGCCGCCCGACCTCCGCCAGGCCATTGCTGCGCACTGATGTCATCAGGCTTGCCGCTGTCGGGAACAGTCCATAGCGCAACTCTGCCGCTGCAAAGCCATCTGTCATCAACAGGATGTCGGCATGGGTGCCGGGGATGCCTGCATGTTTCAGATGTTCCAGGAAACCGCGATCCGGCGAGAGGATCATGGACTTGCCATGGGCCAACGCAACGCCGCGCATCGCCCGAAGCTCTGCCAATGCCTCTGGCTCGCGGTAGCGCCGTGCAGGATCGCCGCTTGTTCCCAGTTTTGCCACGAGCGCTGCTTCCGCTTCCTCGCTGAGCGCTGTTGCCCCAAAGCTCATTACAGCCCCGGTGCCAGCCATGACCAGCGCGCGGCAGTCACCAACCCACGTCAACATCACGCC
>JANMIB010000252.1:0-11663 GCA_031375605.1 Allobosea sp.
CTTCGGCGGCAACCCGAAGGTGATGATCACGGCGCAGCTTGGCCTGCCCACGGGCTCCACGCAGTTCAACATCCTTGGCGGGCGGGTCAACATCCAGCATCTCGATGTGGCGGCGGCGGTGATCGCCTCGGTCATGATCGCTGGGCTTGCCTTCTTCTTCCAGTACACCCGCATTGGCCGCGCGCTGCGGGCGGTGGCGGACAGCCACAAGGCGGCGCTCTCGGTCGGCATCTCGCTCAACCAGATATGGGTCATCGTCTGGTTCACCGCAGGTGTCGTGGCGCTCGTCACCGGCATCATGTGGGGTGCGCGCTCGGACGTGTCGTTTGCGCTGGAGATTATCGCGCTGAAGGCGCTGCCGGTGCTGATCCTCGGCGGCTTCACCTCGGTGCCCGGTGCCATCGTCGGCGGCCTGATCATCGGCATCGGCGAGAAGATGGGCGAAGGCTATTGGGGGCCGCTGTTCGGCGGCGGCATCGAGACCTGGCTGGCCTACGTCATCGCGCTTGGCTTCCTGCTGTTCCGGCCACAAGGCCTGTTCGGCGAGAAGATCATTGAGAGGATTTGAGTAAGTTGTGGGTGTTCCTCGGAATGGCAGTCTTTATTGCCTCAATGGCAGCAGTGGATGCGTTCAGGAAGGCCTATGCGACGACAAGGGAAGTGGGCTGCTTCTTGATAGCATTCGCGGAGTTTGTCGGTGCAATGTGTATTTGCATTGCGATACCTCTGGCTCTGCAAATGCTCATTTCTAACGAAAATTACACGTCCACCCTTTCAATTGCGGCGACTATTTTTGTTGGAACGCTTTTGGTGAAAATGGCTGCCAGGACTATGAAGAAAACAGAAGGCTTGAACTGATGTTCTATCGCGAAACCGGCCAGTTCAAGACCACTTACGCCGATGACATGGCGATCTTTCCGATCCGGCAGGACCGGATCGGCATCGCTGTCATTTTGGCGATCGCGCTGATCCTGCCCTTCGTGGTCAGCGATTTTGTGCTGACGACGATCCTGCTGCCATTCCTGGCGCTGTCTGTCGCGGTTATCGGCCTCAATATCCTGACCGGTTATACAGGGCTGATTTCGCTGGGCTCCGCCGGCTTCATGGGGGTCGGCGCCTATGCCTGCTACAAGCTGACGACGCTGTTTCCGGGTGTGAACATCATCATCTGGATTTTCGCCTCGGGGTTCTTTGCGGCAGCGGTCGGGGTGTTTTTCGGGTTGCCGTCCTTGCGGATCAAGGGGCTTTATCTGGCAGTGGCGACGCTGGCCGCTCAGTTTTTCCTGCAATGGGCTTTCGTGCGCATTCCGTGGCTGTTCAACTACAATCCGTCCGGCGCGATCGAGGTGCCGCTGCGCACGTTGTTCGGCGTGCCCATCACCGGCCCCACAGCTTCGCTCGAGGTCAAGTACATGATCTGCCTCGGCTTCGTCATCGGCATGACCTGGCTTGCCTCCAACCTCGTGCATGGCCGCATCGGTCGCTCGTGGATGGCGGTGCGGGACATGGACATCGCAGCCGAGCTGATGGGCATCAAGCTGCTGAATGCCAAGCTGATGGCCTTTGCCGTCTCGTCATTTTTCTGCGGTGTATCGGGCGCGTTGTTCGTGTTCCTGTATCTTGGCGGCGCGGAAGCGGGCACGGAGTTCGCCATCAGGCTGTCATTCCTGATCCTGTTTGCCGTCATCATCGGCGGCACGGGTTCGATGATCGGCTCGTTCTTCGGCACGGCTTTCATCGTGGCGCTGCCGACCATTCTCAAGTTCGGCGCGCCTGCCATCGGCATTGCCATCACAGGTGCAACCGCCGAGAAAGTCGTGCTGATGATCATCGGCGCACTGACCATCTATCTTCTGATCGTGGAGCCGCACGGCCTTGCCCGGCTCTGGCAGATCATGAAGCAGAAACTGAGGGTCTGGCCTTTTCCTTATTAGAGCCTTGCGCACAAAAGCGGGTACCGGTCTTGTGCAACCAGCAATGCTCCAAATAATCTAGGAACCAGTCCACAGCAACGACGACCCCGGAGGCCAACTCCGGGTTTAACGCGAACAAGGTGAACGGAGGAACGACACCCATGATGTTCAAAAAACTGGCTCTGGCTGCCACGGTGGCGGCAAGCGTACTGACAGCAGGTGGTGCTGCGCAGGCGCAGGACGCGATCAACTTCGTGCACAACACCTACCGCACAGGGGCCTTCTCGGGCTCCGGCATTCCGGTCGGTGATGGCGTGCGCGATTATTTCTCGATGCTCAATGCCCGCGACGGCGGCATTGGCGGCGTGAAGATCAATTTCGAAGAGTGCGAAACCGCCTACGACACCCGCCGCTCCGTCGAGTGCTATGAGCAGGGCAAGGCGAAGAACACGGTGCTTTACGTGCCATGGTCGACGGGGGCGACGCTTGCCGCGATCCCGCGCGCCCACATCGACAAGATCCCGATCTTCTCCATGGGCTATGGCCTGTCGGCCTCGGCTGTTGGCGATGTCTTCCCATGGGTCTTCAACATGCCGATCACCTACTGGGACGGGGCCAACGCCTTTATCCAGCACGTGGCGCAGCAGGAAGGCGGCTTTGACAAGCTCAAGGGCAAGACCATCGGTCTGCTGCACCTTGATGCGCCGTTCGGCAAGGAGCCAATCCCGATTCTGGAGGCGCTCGCCAAGCAGCACGGCTTCAGCCTGAAGCTCTATCCGGTGGTTCCTGCCGAAATGCAGAACCAGTCCTCGGTCTGGTTGACCATTCGCCGTGATCGCACCGACTGGGTTTATCTTCAGGGCTGGGGTGCGATGAACCCGACTGCCGTGCGTGAAGCAGGCCGTGGCGGCTTCCCCGTCAATCGTCTTGTGGGCGTTTGGTGGGCTGGCGGCGATGATGATGCACGCCCCGCAGGCGACGCCGCCAAGGGCTACCGTGCGCTCAACTGGCACCAGACCGGCGCGAACTTCCCCGTGTTCCAGGACATCATCAAGCATGTCGTGGACAAGGGCCAGTCGCTCTCGCCCAAGGAAAAGGTCGGCGAGAACCTCTATAACCGCGGTGTCTATCAGGCGATCCTGATCGCTGAATCGATCAAGAACGCGCAGGCGATCACCGGCAAGAAGGTGATCAATGGCGAGGACATGCGCCGCGGCATGGAAGCGCTGAACATGACCGAAGCCAAGTGGGCCGCTGCCGGCGCACCGGGCTTTGCCTCGCCGTTCCGCGTCACCTGCTCTGACCACAACAGCCAGTCGGCTGTGTACGTGATGGAGTGGGACGGCAAGGCCTGGAAGCGTCTGTCGGCTGATATCCAGCCGCAGAAGGCGCAGGTCCGTCCACTGCTGGAGGAAGCCGCCAAGGCCTTCGCCACATCGAACGCCGGCTGGCCAGCCCGCGCAGAAGCCTGCCAGAACAACTCGTGAGGATTGTTCTGATTTTCTGAAAGCGTTTTCGGTCGGGGTCGGTGTCATCCCCGGCGAGCGAAGCGAGGGAAGGGGATCCAAACGCTCCGGCGATGTGGATCCCCTTCCCAGCCCGATTCATCATTTCACGCATTGCGTGATCCCAAAACCGGTATCCACTTTTGTGCGCAATGCTTTGCGGACCGCCGGGGATGACACCCTCTTTTTCGTGAGCGCCCTATGTCAGCCGTCCAAGCACCGAGCCTTGCAACGCCCCTAGCCACGGCGCCCGCCGTCGACACCGTGCTGTCGGTGAACAACATCGAGGTCATCTATGACCACGTGATCCTGGTGCTGAAGGGCGTCTCGCTGACAGTTCCGCGTGGCGGCATTGTCGCCATCCTGGGTGCGAACGGCGCTGGCAAGACGACCACTTTGAAAGCCATTTCCAATCTGCTCAAGGCCGAGCGCGGCGAAGTGACCAAGGGTTCGATCGAGTTCGAGGGCACGCGCGTCGATACCCTCAGCCCGAACGATCTGGTCAAGCGCGGTTGCATCCAGGTGATGGAAGGGCGGCATTGTTTTGCCCACCTGACCATCGAGGAGAACCTGATGACCGGGGCCTTCACGCGCCGCGACGGCAACGCCGCGATCAAGCGCGACCTTGAGAAAATCTACGATATTTTCCCGCGCCTGAGGCAGCGCCGCACGTCGGTGGCGGGCTACACCTCGGGCGGTGAGCAGCAGATGTGTGCGGTCGGCCGCGCCATGATGTCCAAGCCCAAGATGATCCTGCTTGACGAGCCGTCGATGGGCCTTGCGCCTCAGGTGGTCGAGGAGATTTTCGAGATCGTCAAAGGCCTCAACAGCAATGAGGGCGTGTCGTTCCTGGTGGCCGAGCAGAACACCAACATGGCGCTGAAATACGCCACCTACGGCTACATCATGGAAACAGGCCGCATCGTCATGGACGGCGAGGCCAAGTCCTTGCGCGAGAACGAGGACGTCAAGGAATTCTATCTCGGCGTATCCGAAGGCGCGAAGAAATCATTCCGCGACGTGAAGAGCTACAAGCGCCGCAAGCGCTGGCTGGCGTGAGGATGCAAATCGAATCCAGTGTCATGGCCGCCCCTGTGGCGGCCATCTCGATATGAAAAGCCTGGTTCTCTCGAACGGGGATCACCGCCACAAGGGCGGTGATGACACTGAGGTTGCATCATGAACCAGACTGACGACATCCTCGCCCGCTGGTATGCTGCCCTCAAGGCTGGTGACATGTCAGCGTTTCGCGAGGTGGCCGCGGCTGACATCATGGTGCGCTGGAATGGCCCGGCGGATCTGATCCCATGGGCAGGCGAGCATTATGGCGTCGAAGCTGTGCTGGCTTTTTTCGGCAAGGTCGGTGCTGCCCTTGAGGTGCTCAGCGTCGAGCCGGTCGAGCGTATGATCAGCGACGACAAGGCGCTGATCGTGCTCAAGGGCCACTGGCGCGTGCGTGCTACAGGTGAGGAATTGCACCTGCGTGCGGCTAACCTGTTCAGTTTCAGGGACGGGCGCGTGATGGCTTACGAGGTGTTTCCCGACTCTGCGGCGTTTGTGCAAGCGCTGCACCCTTGATCATTGCAGCTGAGCAAGTCATTTCTCACTATGCCCATCATCATCGGCCTTGGCGTTGTCGCCCTCCTCATCGTGATCTTCGGACCGCAATTCTGGGTGCAATGGGCGCTGAAAAAACATGGCGCAGACCGGCCTGACCTGCCAGGGACGGGCGGAGAACTGGCGCGTCATCTTCTGGATGAAGCAGGGCTTGAAGCCGTCCTGATCGAGGAAACCGACACGGGCGATCACTATGACCCTGAAACCCGCACGGTGCGGCTGACCCCTGGCCATCTTAACGGCAAGTCAATTTCGGCTGTTGCGGTGGCGACCCACGAGGTCGGTCATGCCATCCAGCATGCGCGCGAGGAGCCAGGCTTCATGCGCCGCATGAGCGTGGTGACGCGGGTGATCTGGATCGACCGGGTCGGCACGGTCATCCTGTTCACGGCGCCGGTCCTTGCCTTCATCATCAAGGCACCGATCCTGTTTGCCATGCAGATCGCGCTGGGCGTGGTCCTGCTGCTGGTCCGCGTGGCCGTGCATCTGGTGACATTGCCGATCGAGTTCGATGCCAGTTTTGGCAAAGCGCTGCCGATCCTCAAGGAGCGACGCTATCTTGACGAGGCGGACATGCCGGCTGCGCGCCACGTGCTGACCGCCGCCGCGTGGACCTATGTCGCCTCGGCGCTTGCGACCTTGCTCGACGTTGCGCGCTGGTTCAGGATCATTCGGTTCTGAAGACACAAGATGTCGATCATTCAAGTCACTGTGCGAGGCCTTCATGTCCGACCATTTCGACACGCTCGAGACGCGCCCGCCCGAAGCGCGCGAAGCCGAGTTGCTGGGCAGGCTCGAGCAGGTCATCGCATCGGCACTGACGGCGCCAGCCTACGCGGCACATCTCAAGGGCGTTGATCCGCATGACATCAAGAGCCGGAAAGCGCTCGCGCAATTGCCGATCTTGCGGAAGTCCGATTTGCCGGAGTTGCACAGGGCCGCACCGCCGTTTGGTGGTTTCGTGCCGGGCAAGATCGGGGATTTCGGGCGGCTTTTTACCTCTCCCGGTCCGATTTTCGAACCGGAAGCCGCAAGGCCTGATCCGTGGGGGGCGGGGCGTGCCTGCTTTGCAGCCGGGTTCCGCAGCGGTGACGTGGCGCTCAATACCTTCAGTTATCACATGACGCCGGGTGGCTTCATCATGGATTCAGGCGCTCGCGCGGCAGGCTCTGCGGTCATACCAGCCGGACCCGGCAACACCGAGCAGCAGCTCGAGATCATCCAGGCTTTCAGGCCGAATGCCTATTGCGGCACGCCGGACTTTCTCAAGATCCTGATCGAGGCGGGCCTTGCCGCTGGCAAGCCGGTGTCGGTGACCAAGGCGCTCGTGTCTGGCGCTGCTTTCCCGCCATCGCTGCAGGGCTGGGTGAAGGAGCACGGCGTCGACGCCTACCAGGCCTATGCGACCGCCGACATCGGCGTGATTGCCTATGAAACCCCGGCCCGCTCCGGCCTGATGATCAACGAGAACATCATCGTCGAGATCGTGACGCCGGGCACGGGCGAGCCTGTCAACGATGGTGAGGTCGGCGAGATCGTCATCACCAGCCTTGATCCGCACCACCCGTTGATCCGCCTGGCGGTGGGTGATCTGTCAGCCTACATGCAAGGTCACAGCCCGTGCGGGCGCACCAATGCCCGGATCAAGGGCTGGATGGGCCGCGCCGACCAGACCGCGAAGATCAAGGGCATGTTCGTGCGCCCCGAGCAGGTGGCAGAGATCGGAAAGCGGCACAGCGAGATCGCGAAGCTGCGACTGGTGATCGGCCGCGCCAATCAACTCGACACGATGACGCTGAAGGCAGAGCTTTACGCCGAGCCGCAAGGTTTCGTCGATGCGCTCGCAGCCTCGCTTCAATCAGTGACAAAGCTCAAAGGCGCGGTCGAGATCGTGCCTCAGGGCACACTCCCCAAGGATGGCAAGGTGATTGCCGACGAGCGGCCTGCGGGATGAGGTGGAGGCCTGGCGTCACGAAACCTGTTCACGCATCTGCGCAACATGATATGCAACATGCAATGGACGACAGGTCTTGCCGGAGCTTGAAGATCGATGACGCGCGTGTCCACTGTGCTGAAATCTGTTGTGCCTGTTGAGGACATCGGCGCGCTCATGCACGCCATGGGCAGGCAAGCGCGTGCCTCGCAGCGTGCTGTCATGCTGGCACCGCCACAGACACGGAATACAGCCCTGCTCGCAGCCGCCGGTGCCATTCGTGCAAGCGCGGCCGGCATCATAGCGGCCAATGAACAGGATCTGGCAGAGGCAGCGGCAAAGGGCCAGCCTGCTGCTTTCATCGACAGGTTGCTGTTGAACGAGGCCCGTGTCGAGGGCATCGCATGCGCGGTCGAGGAGATCGCCGCCTTGCCTGATCCGGTCGGCAGGCTTCTGGCATCGTTCGAGCGGCCCAATGGCCTGCTGATCGAGCGCGTCGCGACGCCGCTCGGCGTGATTGGGGTGATTTTCGAGAGCCGCCCGAACGTGACCGCCGATGCAAGCGCGCTCTGCCTGAAAAGCGGCAACGCGACGATCCTGCGGGCCGGTTCTGAATCCCTGCGCACATCAGGTGTGCTGGCCGAGGCGATGCGGACGGGGCTCGCACAGGCCGGGCTGCCGAAAGATGCGATCCAGCTGGTTCCCTTGCGTGACAGGGCCGCCGTCGGGGCCATGCTCGCAGGGCTTGATGGCAACATCGATGTCGTCATACCGCGTGGCGGGCGCAGCCTTGTGGAACGCGTTCAGCTTGATGCCCGCGTTCCCGTGTTCGCGCATCTCGATGGCAACTGCCATGTCTATGTCCATGAGAAAGCCGATCTGGCGATGGCAGCATCCATCCTGCTCAATGCGAAGCTGAGGCGCACTGGCGTGTGTGGTTCTGCCGAAACCCTGCTGGTCGACAGGGCGATCGCCGCCACCCATCTGGCACCCCTGGTGACGATGCTGCTGGATGCGGGATGCGCCGTGCGCGGCGATGCCGCCACCTGCGCCACCGATGCGCGTGTCACGCCCGCAAGCAAGGCGGATTGGGCAACCGAGTATCTTGACGCCATCATTGCCGTGAAAGTGGTCGATGGCCTGGATGACGCCATCGCCCATGTCGAAGGATATGGCTCGCATCACACGGATGCGATCATCACCGCCGACGGGCACGCGGCGCAGCGCTTTCTGGCGGAGGTGGACTCCGCCATCGTGATCCACAATGCCTCGACCCAGTTTGCCGATGGCGGCGAGTTTGGCTTCGGTGCCGAGATCGGCATCGCGACGGGCCGCATGCACGCACGAGGGCCGGTCGGGGTCGAACAGCTCTGTTCGTTCAAATACCGCATTCGCGGCACGGGTCAGATCCGTCCTTGAGGCTGGCTTTGCTTCCCCGCTTCGCGCGTGGCCTGCGCATCGGCCTGCTGGGTGGCTCGTTCAACCCTGCCCATGAGGGGCACCGGCAAGCGAGCCTCACTGCCCTCAAACGGCTCGGTCTTGATCAGGTCTGGTGGCTGGTCACACCGGGAAACCCCCTGAAAGACAACCGCGCCTTGCCGCAGCTCGCCGGACGCATGGCACAGGCAAGGCTGGTCGCACGCCATCCACAGATCGCAATCACCGGCATCGAGGCCAGACTGGGCACGCGCTTCACCGCTGAAACCCTCTCCCGGCTCACGACGCGGTATCCGGGTGTGCGCTTTGTCTGGCTGATGGGTTCTGACAATCTCGCGCAGTTCCACCGCTGGCAGAACTGGCGCGGCATTGCACGGATGATGCCCATCGGGGTGATCGATCGGCCCGGCAGTACCCACAAGGCCGTGCGGTCCCGCGCAGGTGTTGCCTTGTCCAGGTGGAGGCTGGACGAGAGCGATGGCCTGCTCCTGCCGACCGAACCCGCGCCCGCCTGGATGTTCCTGCATGGCAGGCGCTCGGACGCGTCATCAACGGCTCTGCGGGCTGCCAGGACGAGCGATGACAACGACGAGCCATGAGACTGACGAGCCATAAAAAGGCCAAGCCATAAAAAGCCAAGCCATAAAAAGCCTGGCCATAAAAGCCTTGCCATGAAAAGGCCTGCCACAGACCATATGATCTGAAATGCCGCGGGTGCATGCACAGCCGTTGAACCAGAGCGCCCGAAGCGCTATGATCAACCCAACTTGGCAACCTTGCCCGCCCATTAATGAGGACCAGACGCTGACCACCTTCCCAGAGACCGACCCGGTGAAGACGCCGCGCACCAAAGCTGCCGCCACACCCAAGACGGCGAAATCCAAGGCAAAACTGTCTCCTGCTGCTCTCGCAAAGGCGGCTGCCGAGAAGAAAACGACTGCAGGCAAGAAGACCGCCGCCAAGTCGACCGGCACAGCGGCCAAGGCAGAGGTCCAGGCACCATCTGCCATTTTGTCTCTTGCGGCCCATGCCCTCGAAGAAATGAAGGCAGAGGAAACGATCATCATCGAACTGGAGGGCAAGACATCGCTTGCCGATCAGATGATCATCACCTCCGGCAGATCGAGCCGCCATGTCGGCTCGATTGCCGACGAGGTGGTCAAGTCCATGAAGGATGCGGGCTACGGCACCCCGCGTGTCGAGGGTGTGCCGCATTGCGACTGGGTACTGATCGACTGCGGCGACGTGATCGTCCACGTGTTTCGCCCCGAAGTGCGCCAGTTCTACAATCTCGAAAAGATGTGGGGCGTCGACCGGCCGACCGAACTCGAAGTCGGTTGAGCTAAAAGGCCCATGCGCCTCGCCATCCTGGCTGTTGGCCGCCTGAAGGATGGCCCCGAGCGTGACCTGTGCGAACGCTATGCGGGGCGCATCCTCGACACGGGCAAGTCCCTCGGGTTTTCCGGTCCCGACATTGCCGAACTTGGCGAGAGCCGGGCGCGGCGTCCTGAAGACCGGAAGACCGAAGAGGCGGGCCTGTTCAGGGGCAAGCTGCCGGGTGGCCTGATCATCGCGCTGGACGAGCGCGGCAAGACCATGGGCAGCACTGACTTTGCCAATCGTCTGGCGCGCGAGCGGGATGCGGGAGCCGTTGCCGCCTGTTTCATCATCGGCGGAGCGGACGGCCTTGATGCCGGATTGCGCGAGCAGGCTGGTCTCACCTTGTCTTTTGGTGGGTTGACCTTGCCGCACCAACTGGTGCGCGTGCTGGTTCTGGAGCAGATCTACAGGGCACTCACCATTCTGAGCGGACACCCTTATCATCGTCCGTGACAGATCAGCTGATTCGATGCTGCAGGTTCAATGCCGCCACGCCGCCCGCCCTTTTTCCAGTTCCGCATGGCTGCCATCGCTGCGAAGCTGATGCTTGCTTTGACGGGGCCGGTCTGGTGCACGGCGTTCTGGCCGGGCGGTCATGCCCTGGCACAGGCGCTTACGACGCCCGATGATCTTGCCCGCGAAGCTGACATCAAACGCGTGCAGCGCGTTGCGCGTGATGCAGAGCTGCGCGCGGTCGAGGAAAGGCTGAAAGCCAATGCCGACACCCGCAGCAAGCTCGATGCCGACATCCGCGAGATCCGTGCGGACAGGGGCAGGCTCAATGCGGCCCTGATCGATGCGACACGGCGCTCGCAGGCCACCGAGGCCAGGGTTGCGGCACTGGAAGAGAGACTGACCAGTCTGGCCTCCAGCGAACAGGGCATCCGGCGTTCACTGGACAGCCGCCGCGGCTTGATCGGTGATGTGCTCGCGGCGCTGCAGCGCATGGGTCGTCGCCCGCCACCTGCCGTGCTCGTGCGCCCCGAAGATGTGCTCGAAGCCGTACGTGCCTCGATCCTGATGGGCGCGGTCCTGCCGGAGTTGCGCGCCGAGGCCGAGACACTTGCTGTTGATCTTGGCGAACTGGTCAGGCTGCGTGACCAGGCTGCTGCAGACCGGGCCAGCGTGGCGCAGGAATTTGCCCAGCTGGCCGAAGAGCGCCTGCGGATCACGGGTCTGGTGGAGGCCCGCCGTCTTCGCGAGACGACTGCTGAAGGCGAGGCGGGGCTCGCGCAACGCAGGGGCCTTGAGATCGGACGGGAGGCTGCGACCTTGCGCGAGCTGGTCGACAAACTCGAGGCCGAGATTTCCAGCTCGGTGCGGCTGGCCGACGAGGTGCGCCGGACAGCGGAAGCCCGCACCCGAGAGACCCGTGACAGGATGGCGCAGCTTGCGTTTCGTGATCCGTCACGCCTGATGCCGCAGGCACCATTCCAGGATCTGCGCGGGCAGCTTGTCGTGCCGGTGGCGGGATCACAATTACGTGGGTTCGGCGAGCCGGACGGATTTGGCGGACAGGCGCGAGGCGTGTCCTACACGACACGTCCCGGAGCGATTGTCGCGGCTCCTGCCGATGGCTGGGTGGCGTTTTCGGGGCCTTTTCGCACATTTGGGCATATGGTGATCCTGCACACGGGCGGCGGCTACCATGTTCTGCTGGCTGGCCTGCGCCGTGGCGATGTCACCAGGGGCCAGTTCGTGCTGGCAGGCGAGCCGCTTGGCGTGCTGGGGGACGGACCGGAAGGCTCCCCTGTCGCTTTAGGGGATGGCAAAGGCCAGCCAATTCTTTATGTTGAATTTCGCAAGGATGGCCAATCGGTCGATCCTGGGCCATGGTGGGCGAGTTCACAAGGCAACAAGGTTCGCGGATGACAATGC
>JANMIB010000273.1:0-4629 GCA_031375605.1 Allobosea sp.
CACGGACTGCCGCTCGCGCAGGATCAGCGCTGCCGCTACCGCAGTCGCCATCGGCAGGATACCGCCGATCACCCCGGCATTCGATGATTCCATCAATGTCATCGCGAGGTTCACCAGCCCCGGAAAGCCCCAGACGATGCAACTGGTCGAAATCGCCATGAGGACCAGCGCATCGGGGCCAGGAAGGGGCCGCCGCAGCACAAGCAACAGCGCCAGCGCCATGAGCCCCGCCAACCCCGGCCGCCAGAATGTGACGAACAACGGATCAAACCACTGCACGGCAAGCCGCGTCATTGGGAACGTGCCGCCAAAAGCGATCACACCAAGAAAGCCAAGAAGAAAACCGAGTGTTGTACGAGACATAGGCAAGACCGATTCCGGCTAAGCATTGCTCGTTCTACCAAAGCAAAACCCATGGCGCTCATGCAATTCAGTGACGGATCACATTCACATCGCCCCCTACAAATCTGCCATCTTGCCATCAGCTGCATAAACTGACATCCAAACATTCAGGAGGATGCAGACATGACAGAACCGCAGCTTTCAGTTCGATCAGCACGGGCACGTGACCTTGCCCATAAACTGGCCAATCACGAGAAGCGCAAAGTGGCGCAGGTGGTGGAGCGCGCGCTCGAACTCTACGCACGGCAGCACCATGGCACAGAAACTGCGCAGGATTTTCTTGCCCGCATCCAGCGCGAATGCGCGGTGGACATTGATCTTGAAGCGTTGATCCGAAATGACCGAGAACCGCATGTCGGGATCACACTTTGATCTTTCTTGACACCAGTATCATCGCGGAAACCATGAAGCCCAACCCCGACCGGGTCGTGCTGTCGTGGCTGGTGCAGCATGATCGCGAACTGCTGATCCCGTCCATCGTGATCGGCGAGATCGCCTATGGAATCAGGAAAATCGCACAAACGGGACAAGCTGAGAGGCTGACAATAGCCCTTTCATCGTGGCGCGAGCGCTACACGGGGCGAATTATCACTTTCGACGAGGAGAGCGCGATGATCTTCGGCGATCAGCTCGGCGACGCGCGCAGTGCGGGCAGGCCCATGAGTGTGCAGGATGCCATGATTGCCGCCACCACATTGCGGCATCGCGGCAAGCTCGCCACGCGTAACAGTCGTGACTTCCAGTGTCGCGGACTGGTCCTGATCAATCCCTTCGACTGGCTTTCTTGATCATATTCCATTGTCACACTCAAGGCGCTGTCAGCGGCCCCACAACCACCACAGCATCACCCGGCCTGATCACACCGGCATGGGTCACACTCAGCACGAGCCCGCGCAGGCAAGCTGCTGCCTTTACGAAATCGAACTCCAGTTCCGGACGATCATGGGCATCAGCCAGCTTGCGGCCAGGCCCACGGCACGGCTTGTTGTAGGCTTCGACACGCAACACGGCGCTGCCATCGAACTTGCCTTTGCCGCCCCAACTGCCGCCGAAGGCCAGATGAGACCCCGGCGCGATGCGCGAAAATCCCGCGATGCCCTCGACAACCAGATTGGCCCCGATCAATTCGGGTGTGGCTTGCAGCAACGACAACCCTTCCGCGATCAAGGCTAGTTCATCGAGAGACAGCATCGACAATTGCCGGTCATTGCGGATCAGTGCACCCTTCGGCAGCCAGGGTTCTCGCGGACCAGCGGCGCGCAGCGGGCCGTGATGGCGATTGCCGACAATGCCGTGCATGTCGAGCACAAGCTCGGATACCGGACGGGTGACAAAGTCTCCGCGCCCGGTCTGGGCTTGGGTCGTCGAATAGACGCCGGCCACCACGCCTCTTTGCAAGCTCATCGTGCCGCCCCTGCCCTGCCTGTGACGGTGAACTCACCCTTGAGGTCGGTCAGCGAGGAATTCCCGACGAAGACCTCGAAACGGCCAGGCTCAACGATGTATCGCCCCTGTGCATCATGATAGCCAAGCTCGCCGGAGCTGACCGAGAGCACAATGCGGCGGGACTTCCCTGCCTTGAGCGTGATCTTCTCGAATGCCTTGAGCTGCCGCACCGGACGAGAGATCGAAGCAACGGGCTGGCGGACATAAAGCTGCACGACCTCCTGCCCGTCGCGCGAGCCGGAATTGCTGACAAGCACGCTCACGCGGACGCGTTCCCTTCGGTCCACCACAGGTGCCTCTACCTTCAGATCGCTGAAACTGAACCGGCTGTAGGACAGCCCGAAGCCAAACGGATAAAGTGGCTGGTTGGCCTCGTCGATGAAGATGGACTCGTAGCGGAAGCGGCCACTGGTTTCAGGCCTGCCCGTGGACAGATGATCGTAATAGACCGGAATTTGCCCGACCGAACGCGGAAAGCTCATTGGCGTCTTGGCTGATGGATTGACCAGGCCGGTCAACACCTCTGCCGTGGCCGTGCGGCCTTCCGAACCTGCATGAAATGTCTGCACAAGTGCGGCGACACGCCCCTTGAGATGGGCCAGCACCAGCGGGCGGCCCGTTGCCAGCACCAGCACGACTGGCTTGCCCGTGCCGATCAGCTCCTCCAGCAGCGCGTCCTGCACGCCCGGCAGCGTCAGGCGGGTGCGCGAGGAACCCTCGCCCATGAATGCGCAATCCTCCCCCAGTTTTGCGATGATCACATCCGCAGCAGAGGCCGCCGCCAAGGTGGCCTCGCGGTCAGCAAAAGCAACACCGCAATAGGTCGTGACGCCGGGTTGGAAAGTCACCGCCACGCCAGGTCCGAGCAGCCTCTGAAGCGCTGCATCAAGGCCCTCGATAGGCTTGCGCGGCACCCCGGCAGGGTCGGTCCAGACCCGTTCCTGATCAGCCCTGGACAGCGCGCCAATGACGGCAACGTTTTTCACCCTGGCAGCATCAAGCGGCAAAATACCGTTGTTTTCCAGAAGGATGATCGACTCGCGCGCAGCCCTTCGTGCCGCCTCCAGCGCTGGCGGTGATTGCAGTGCAGCTTCGGCGGTTCTGGGGTCGATGTCAGGGATCTTGTCCATCTCGGCATGGAACTTTACACGCAGGACACGCCGCACGGCCTCGTTCACCTGGGCAGGCGGCACCCGCCCTGCCCTGACCTCGTTGGCAAGATGTTTCGCATAGACAAAGCCCATCATGTCGATGTCGACGCCAGCCGCGATGGCCTTGCGTGCAGCTTCAGGCTCATCGCGCGCAACGCCATGCGCCATCAGTTCCGGAATGGAGCCGAAGTCCGACACCACCAGCCCGCGAAAATCCCATTTGCCGCGCAAAAGGTCTGTCAGCATGCCCTTGTGGGCCGTGGCTGGCACGCCGTTGACCGAGTTGAACGCCGCCATCACCGACAGCGCACCCGCATCAAGCGAGGCCTTGAACGGCGGCAGATGCAAATCATGCAGTTGCTCGCCCGGTATCCAGGCGGTGTTGTAGTCGCGGCCGGCCTCGCCTGCGCCATAACCGACAAAGTGCTTCACAGTGGCTGCCACACCGCCTGCCTGATAGCCGCGCGTGCGGGCCGCAGCCATCACGCCGGACAGATGCACATCCTCGCCGGCACCTTCGAGCAGCCGGCCCCAGCGCGGATCGCGGCCCATGTCGACCATCGGCGCAAAGGTCCAGTTGATCCCCAGCGCCCGCGCCTCGCGGCCTGTCCAGAGTGCTGCTTCCTCAACCAGCTTCGGATTGAACGTCGCGGCCTGGCCCAGCGGCAGCGGGAAATAGGTCGAGACGCCATGCACCGCATCAAGCCCGATCAGCAGCGGGATTTTCAGGCGGCTTTCGCGCGCCGCCTTCTGCACCGCCGCCATCTCGGCAGGATCGACGAAGTTCATGACGTTGCCGATGCGGCCCGCGCGGATTTCGCCATAGTCGAAACCCTCGCGGCGGCCATACAAATGCAGCTGGCCCACCTTCTCATCAAGCGTCATCTGGCGGATCAGGCCATCAATGCGGCGCTCGATGGCTTTTGCTTCAGCGCCGGTCTTCCAGCCCGTTGGGGCCTGTGCATGGCAAGGCGCAAGGGCGGCGAAGAAGCCGATGAGGGCAATGGCAGGCAAAAGGCGGGGCATGGCGTTCCGATGGCTGGCAGCAGACATGCCAGCCCATACGGTGTGGTCATGCCCGGAGCAAGTCTTGCGACCATCATGCCCGGAGCAAGCCTCGCGACCATCGTGCACGGAGCAAGCCTTGCGACCATCGTATCCATGGCAAGCCTTGCGACGATGGTATCCATGGCAAGCCTTGCGACCAGACAGGTGCACAGGACGATACCAGGCAATCTTGCCCAACAATTTCAGCGTTTCTCAACACACCGGCCTTAAGCATGTGTCTGCTGCCAGGACGGCAGCATGCAAAGGCAGTGCAATGGTCGAGATTTCTGACCGCTCATCGGGGGCGGGCTTCATTGCCGCTGCGGGTGTCAAGCGCGGCGCGCGGGCGCTGTCGCAACTCAGCCAGGCCGCCGGCCGCGAGGTTGAGCTGACCCAGACCAGCCTGCGTGCCCAGGCCAACAATCTCAGCCGCCTCGGCACACGTCTTGGCCAGATCGCCGGTGCTCTGAACGGCATCGAGGAGGCCCGCGGCATCGTGCGCTCCGAGGAACTCACCGACGCGCTTCGCCGTGCCACCTCGCGTGCCGTCAATCGCCTGCTGCAGGTTGAGGGTGCCTCGAAT
>JANMIB010000286.1:0-6009 GCA_031375605.1 Allobosea sp.
CTCGGCATAGCCTTCGACCAAGGCGCGGCTCATGTTGCCGGGGGTGAAGCGGTAGGGCCCGACTTCGGACACGGGCGTGACCTCGGCAGCAGAGCCGACGATGAAGCACTCGTTGAAGCTGGAAAGCTCCTCCGGCATGATTCGCCGCTCGATCACCTCCATGTTCTGTGCGCGGGCCATGGCGATCACCGTCTGGCGGGTCAGCCCGTTGAGAAAGCAATCGGCTATCGGCGTGTGGATAGCCCCGTCCTTGATGAAGAAGATGTTGGCACCGGTACATTCGGCCACCCTGCCCTGCCAGTCCAGCATCATGGCGTCGGCATAGCCGTGCTTCTCCGCCTTGTGCTTGGAAATGGTGCAGATCATGTAGAGGCCCGCTGCCTTGGCATGGACCGGGGCGCAGAGCGGATCGGGCCTGCGATACTCGGCGATGTCGATGCGGATGCCCTTCATCTTGGCTTCGATGTCGAACATGGACGGCCAGACCCAGGTGGCGATGGCGACATGGATCTTGCTGTGCTGGGCCGCAACAGCCATCATTTCGGAGCCGCGCCAGGCCACGGGGCGGACATATTGGTCACCCCCGCCATTCAGCCGCACGACCTCGTCCTTGGCGGCGTTCAGCTCCTCGACAGAATAGGGAATCGTGAAATCCATCAGCTCTGCAGAGGCATGAAACCTTTGCGAGTGTTCGGTTGATTTGAAGATCTGGCCATCATAGGCCCGCTCGCCCTCAAAGACGCATGAGCCATAATGCAAGCCGTGGGTCAGGACATGGATTTTCGCATCGCGCCAGGGGATGATCTTGCCATCCATCCAGATGACGCCGTCGCGGTCGTCGAAAGGAATGATTGCCATGTGCTAGCCTCCCGGTTGTCGCCGCAAGCCACATGCGGCATGGTGTTTGGATGCAAATCAAGGCCGCGTTCAGATATTTCATGACCCATCGCGGGCTTGACGGGTAACGAACCACCTGAGATATGTCAATAAGGCTGACATATATGGGAGGCCGCAATGACAGAGACAGGCTTGGCTCAAGCTGCCGCCAGACAGGATGCAGGCTCTGCGCAAACGGCTGGCCAGGCGCAGGCCGCCCGTCAACAACCAGCCGTGCCGTATGAGCTGATCGAACTGTTTTTCTTCGCCTACCGGGATTTTGTCAGCGATCCTGACCGGCTGCTGGCCGAACTTGACTTTGGCCGCGCCCACCACCGGGTCCTGCATTTCGTGGACCGCAACCCCGGCCTCACGATTGCCGAACTGCTGGATATTCTGAAGATCACCAAGCAGAGCCTGAACAGGGTTCTGAAGGAACTGGTCGAAAAGGAATTCATCGACGTGAAGACAGGGCATCAGGATCGTCGGCAGCGCCATCTGCACACCACCGGCAAGGGCCGCGCTCTGGCTGAAAAGCTCGCCTGCGTGCAGGGCGAGCGCATCCGTGCCGCGCTGTCAGGCACTGCTCCGGGCGCAAGGGCCGTGATTGAAAGCTATCTGACCGCCCTGATCGACACCGGTGAGCGCAGCCAGGTCCTGTCACGCATCCGCACAGGGCCACTTGCCTGATGGCCCTCAAACCTCGCGAGCCGCTGGCTGATGAAGCGCCGCACATTCTCGTGGTTGATGATGACCGGCGCCTGCGCGACCTGCTGTCCCGCTTCCTGTCTGACAACGGCTTTCGCGTGACCGCTGCCGCCAATGCGGCCGATGCAGGTGCCCGCCTGCAGCACCTGACCTTTGATGCGCTGGTTCTGGACGTCATGATGCCGGGAGAAAACGGCTTCGAATTTGCCAAACGCCTGCGCGGCACCTCCCGCGTTCCGATCCTGATGCTGACGGCCAGGGCAGATTCCAGCGACCGGATCAACGGGCTGGAATTGGGTGCTGATGATTACCTGTCCAAGCCCTTCGAGCCGCGCGAACTGCTGCTCCGGCTTGGCAACATCCTCAAGCGCAGCCCGCTCGCGAGCCCGACCAGCGAAGCCGCATCACGGCCTGATTTCGTCAAGTTCGGCTCCTTCATCTACTGGCTGGACAGGGGCGAGTTGAGGCGCGGCGAGGACACCGTGCGCCTCACCGAGCGTGAACGCGACATCCTCTCGCTGCTCGCCTCCCGCAAGGGCGAGCCTGTGTCACGTGACGAACTGGGCGGCGGCGAGGAAGGCCCGGCCAATGAACGGACGGTCGACGTGCAGATCAACCGTCTGCGCCGCAAGATCGAGCGTGATCCTGCCGACCCTCTGCTGCTGCAGACGGTGCGCAGCGTGGGTTATCGCCTTGTGATCGACAGGTCGTGAGCGATGGACACGGGTGGCAAAGCGTCATGGACCATCGCAAGCGTGGCAAAACTGATGGCGCAGATCCTTCGGCAGACACCCGGCCAGGTGGCCAGCCTGTTCAACGCCTCGTCCCGCGCCAGCAAGCGCGCCCTGAAAACCACCCATGGCCCCACGCGCTGGCTGGGCCGCTTCCTGCCCCGCAGCCTTTATGGCCGCTCCTTGCTGATCGTGATCGCGCCCGTGGTGCTGCTGCAATCGGTAGTGGCCTATGTCTTCATGGAGCGGCACTGGCAACTGGTCACGCGCCGCCTCTCGGCCGCCGTGACAGCCGACATTTCGGCCCTGATCGATGTTTATCAGAGTTTTCCGCAGGACAAGGATTCCGAAACGCTGCAGCGCATCGCGCAGCAAAGGCTCAATCTCGATATTGATATTCTGAAGAATTCAGATCTGCCGCCCCAAGGGCCAAGGCCGTTCTTCTCGTTGCTGGACCAGGCCCTGAACCGCCAGTTGCAGATCCAGATCAAACAGCCTTTCTGGCTGGATACCGTTGGCCAGTCCGATTTCGTCGAAATCCGTGTCAAGCTCGACAATGATGTGATCCGCGTCATTGCAAGGCGCAGCGCGGCCTATGCCTCAAACAGCCACATCTTCCTGGCCTGGATGCTGGGCACGTCACTGGTGCTGCTGACCGTCGCCATCCTGTTGCTGCGCAACCAGATCAAACCGATTCTCTCCCTTGCCCATGCCGCCGAAAGCTTCGGCAAAGGCCGCGACATCGAGTTTCGCCCACGCGGAGCGACCGAAGTGCGGCAGGCAGGCCACGCCTTCCTGGAGATGAAGCGGCGCGTGGAACGCACCCTCGGCGAGCGGACCACGATGCTCAACGGTGTCAGCCATGACCTGCGCACCATCCTCACGCGTTTCAAGCTGTCGCTTGCCTTGCTCGAGCGCACCCCCGAGATCGAGGCCATCGAGAAGGACGTTGACGAAATGAGCCGCATGCTGGAGGCCTATCTTGCCTTCGTGCGCGGGGAAGCAGGCGAAATCCCGCTGGCAACCGACATCCGCACCTTGCTCGAGGAACTCAAGGCCGATGCCGAACGCCAGGGCCACGCGACGGAACTGAGTGTCATCGGCGATCCAGTGGTGGTGGTGCGGCCAGATGCCATCCGCCGCGTGCTGACAAACCTTGTGTCCAACGCCGCCCGCCACGGTGACCGGATCGGCATCACAGCCACACATGATACGCGGTATCTCATCGTCACGGTGGATGATGATGGACCGGGCATCCCGCCAGACATGCGCGAAGAGGTGTTCAAGCCTTTCGTGCGTCTCGACGTGGCCCGCAATGTCGATGAGGGCGGCTCAGGCCTTGGACTGTCGATCTCGCGGGACATTGCCCGCAGCCACGGCGGCGACATTGCGCTGCTTGACAGCCCGATGGGCGGGTTGCGCGCCATGATGCGGCTGCCGGTCTGACAAGGACCTCCAGCGTTCAGGCCACCTTGCCGTAGCCGCTGAACCTGTCGATCACCCGCAGCATTTCTGCCTCGCCCAGAATGACTGGCTCAAGCCCGCTGGCAAGGATGTCGAGATACTGCCCCGCCAGATTTTCGACCTCTTGCGCCAGCATCCATGCACCGGCCAGCGTTGCGCCAAGGGCAATAACGCCATGATTGGCCAGCAAGACAGCCTTGCGCCCCTCAAGTGCCCGCACCGCATTGTCTGCCAGTTCCTGCGTGCCGAATGTGGCGTAGTCGGCACAGCGGATATCAGCGCCTCCCGCCAGCGCAACCATGTAATGAAAGGCCGGGATGCCGCGCCGTGTGGCTGACAGCGCCGTGGCACGCGGCGAATGGGTGTGGACATGAGCCTTCACATCAGGCCGTGCCGCATAGACCGCCGCGTGGAAGCGCCATTCGGAGGATGGCTTGCCGCCAGAGATGATCTGGCCGTCGAACGCAAGATGAACAAGATCAGCAGGCGTTGTCTGCGCATAGGGCAAGCCTGATGGCGTGATCAGGAAGCCGTCATCAAGCCGGGCTGAAACATTGCCTGACTTGGACGGAGCAAAACCCGCTGTGTCCATGGCCTGCGCGACAGCAATGATGTCGTGGTGAACACCGAACGTGCCGACCATGTCAGTGACCGCCAAACTGGACCAGCGTGCGCACCGGCACCCCCAGCTTGCGGATCTTATCAGCTCCGCCCAGCTCCGGCAGGTCGATCACGAAACAGGCCGCCACGACCTCTGCACCAAGGCTGGTCAGCAGCTTGACGGCCCCCTCCGCCGTGCCGCCCGTGGCAATCAGATCATCGACAAGGATGACACGCTCGCCGCGCAGCACGCCGTCGCGGTGCATTTCCATTTCATCGACACCATACTCCAGCGAGTAGGCCACGCTGATGGTGGCATGTGGCAGCTTGCCCTTCTTGCGGATCGGCACGAAGCCGGACGAAAGTTGATGCGCAATCGCACCGCCCAGAATGAAGCCCCGCGCCTCGATGCCGGCCACCTTGTCGATCTTGGCGCCTGCGAACGGATGCACCAGTTCGTCCACAGCGCGGCGAAAAGCGCGTGCATCGCCCAATAGAGTTGTAATGTCGCGGAACAGAATACCCTTCCTTGGATAGTCGGGGATCGTTCGGATGGCGTCGGCAAGCGTCATGTCGGCCAATACAGGTTGAGCATGTGGTTTCATCACGTATCGGCCATGATCCGGCATGGTTCCACTACGATGTGCACTCACAATAGTGACGGTGCGCTTTTGGGCAAGTGAACTTCTACGGCATATCGCCAGAAACAGGGCACACGAAAAAGGCCCCTTGCGGGGCCTTCGTCATTTAGGTCATGCCGATTTCAGTGCGAACCGGGTGCGTATTCAGGAAGGCGAGCCCAGATGCGCTTCTTGGTGAAGTAGAGCAATCCGGCGAACAGGACCAGAAACATCAGAACCTGAAATCCGATCCGCTTGCGTTGCTCCATGTGCGGCTCTGCAGCCCAGGTCAGGAATGCCGTCACATCAGCCGCGTACTGCGCTGCTGTTTCGGGTACCTGAGGCTTGCCATCCGCACCCTTGGGGTACTCAAGCTGACCATCATTCAACATGTTCGGCATGGCGAAGATATTGCCAGCCTTGTACTTGTTCCAGTTCTGGCCCGGCTGCAGCTCAATTCCCTTTGGTGGCTCCTCATAACCAGTCAGCAAGGCCTTGATGTAGTCAGGTCCGCCTTCCTGATACTGGGTGAAGATGTCGAGCAGGAACAGGGGAAAGCCGCGTTCGTAGTTACGCGCCTTGGCCATCACCGAGAGATCATACGGATAGGCACCGTTGTTGGCAGCACGGGCTGCCTGCTCGTTCGGAAAAGGCTTGGGGAACGCATCAGATGGCCGGCCTGGCCGCTCGAACATGTCGCCTTGCTCGTTCGGACCGTCAGGAATCTTGAATTCAGCAGCCAGCGCTGTGATTTGCGCCGGTGTGAATTCAGGACCGCCAGTCTGCGATAGGTTGCGGAAGCGGACCAGGCTCATCGCATGGCAGGAAGAGCAGACCTCACGGTATACCTTGTAGCCACGCTGAAGCTGAGCCCTGTCGAAGGTGCCAAACGGACCATCGAACGACCAATTATGCTCGGGAGGGTTGGTTCCGCCGCCTGCGGCCTGCGCCGGAAACAGTGAGCCAGCACTGAAAGCACCGATGATGATCGCCGCAGCGACAGCCAGTGT
>JANMIB010000289.1:0-4828 GCA_031375605.1 Allobosea sp.
TAAGGACGCCGCAGATGGCTCAAGCCAAACTCTCACTTGTTGAAGGTTCTTCCATGGACAAGACCAAGGCTCTGGACGCCGCGCTCTCCCAGATCGAGCGCGCCTACGGCAAGGGTTAGATCATGCGGCTGGGCAAGAACCAGCAGGCGGTCGAGATCGAGACCATTTCCACAGGTTCACTCGGGCTAGACATCGCGCTGGGTGTCGGCGGGCTGCCAAAAGGCCGCGTGATCGAGATCTATGGACCAGAATCATCCGGAAAGACGACGCTGGCGCTGCACACGATCGCGGAAGCGCAGAAGAAGGGCGGCGTCTGCGGCTTCATCGATGCCGAGCACGCGCTTGATCCGGTCTATGCCCGCAAGCTCGGCGTGAAGCTGGACGATCTGCTGATCTCGCAGCCGGACACCGGGGAACAGGCGCTGGAAATCACCGATACGCTGGTGCGCTCGGGTGCCATCGATGTGCTGGTGATCGATTCGGTGGCGGCGCTGGTGCCACGCTCGGAAATCGAAGGCGAAATGGGCGAGGTGCAACCAGGCCTGCAAGCCCGCCTGATGAGCCAGGCTTTGCGCAAGCTCACCGGCTCGATCTCGCGCTCGAACACCATGGTCATCTTCATCAACCAGATCCGCATGAAGATCGGCGTGATGTATGGCTCGCCAGAGACGACCACGGGCGGCAATGCCCTGAAGTTCTATGCGTCCGTGCGCCTCGACATCCGCCGCACCTCCACCATCAAGGAGCGCGACGAGGCCGTGGGCAACCAGACCCGCGTCAAGGTCGTCAAGAACAAGGTCGCGCCGCCGTTCAAGCAGGTGGAATTCGACATCATGTATGGCGAAGGCATCTCGAAGGTGGGCGAACTGGTTGATCTTGGCGTCAAGGCCGGCATCGTTGAAAAGTCCGGCGCTTGGTTCTCGTTCGACAGCCAGCGCCTTGGACAGGGCCGCGAGAACGCCAAGACCTTCCTCAAGACCAATCCGGACGTGGCCAACAAGATCGAGATGATGATCCGGCAGAATCAGGCCGTGGTTGCCGACCGGATCTTGGAAACCGCAACACCGACCGCCGACGATCTGGACGACAGCGAACCGGCGTGATCAGCAGATTGATGTGACGGGTTCAGACGGCGCGGAGTTCACACTTCGCTCCGTTTTCATGAATTGCCATGGTGCTGCGTCTCGGATGCTCTGCCTTGTGGACATCGGCCAAGCCCGCCACTAGACAAAAATGCAGAAGGCAGACTTTCAGCATCGGGTGGCATGGAAATGAGTGGCGTCAACGAGATCAGGTCGACGTTCCTGAATTATTTCAAAAAGCAGGGGCATGAGGTTGTGGCCTCCAGCCCGCTCGTGCCGCGCAATGATCCGACGCTGATGTTCGCCAATTCAGGCATGGTGCAGTTCAAGAATGTCTTTACCGGCGTAGAGAAGCGCCCCTACACGCGCGCCACCTCAGCCCAGAAAAGCGTGCGCGCCGGGGGCAAGCACAACGATCTCGACAATGTCGGCTACACCGCGCGGCATCACACCTTCTTTGAGATGCTGGGGAATTTCTCGTTCGGCGATTATTTCAAGGATGTCGCCATCGAGCATGCCTGGAACCTTGTCACGCGTGAATACGGGCTGCCGAAGGACAAGCTCACGGTCACTGTCTATTCTGAAGATGACGAGGCGCACGCGCTGTGGAGGAAGATCGCCGGGCTGACCGACGACAAAATTATCCGCATCCCGACCTCCGACAATTTCTGGCGCATGGGCGATATCGGGCCGTGCGGGCCGTGTTCGGAAATCTTCTATGATCATGGCGACCACATCTTCGGCGGGCCCCCCGGCTCGGACGATCAGGATGGTGACCGTTTCATCGAAATCTGGAACCTTGTGTTCATGCAGTACGAGGAAACGGCGGAAGGCCAGCGTCTCGCGCTGCCAAGGCCGTCCATCGACACGGGCATGGGGCTTGAGCGGATCGCCGCGGTGTTGCAAGGCACCCATGACAATTACCACATCGACCTGTTCCGCGCGCTGATCTCACGGGTGGCCGACCTGACGAATGTCGATGCGGATGGTGAGCAGAAGGCCAGTCACCGGGTCATTGCAGACCATCTGCGCTGTTCGGCATTTCTGATTGCCGACGGCGTCCTGCCGTCAAATGAGGGCCGGGGCTATGTGCTGAGGCGGATCATGCGGCGCGGCATGCGCCATGCCCAGCTGCTTGGGTCGAAAGAGCCTTTGCTCTGGAAACTCGTGCCGGTGCTGGTGCGCGAGATGGGGCAGGCCTATCCTGAACTGGTGCGGGCCGAGCCGCTGATCGCCGAAACCCTGCAACTCGAGGAAAGCCGTTTCCGCACGACGCTGGCGCGCGGCCTCACCATTCTGGATACCGAAACCGCTGGTTTGAAAGCTGGCGACAGCCTGAAGGGCTCGGTGGCGTTCACGCTCTATGACACGTTCGGTTTCCCGCTCGATCTGACGCAGGATGCGCTGCGCGCCCGCGATATCGGCGTTGATACAGACGGCTTCACCGTGGCGATGAACGAGCAGAAGGCCAAGGCGCGTGCCGCCTGGTCCGGCTCGGGCGAGGCCGCGACCGATGCTGTCTGGTTTGGCCTGCGCGACAAGGTCGGCACCTCTGAATTTCTGGGCTACAGCTCCGAGGTGGCAGAGGGCGTGATCACCGCACTGGTGAGCGGGGGCGCGGAAGTTCAGGCGCTCAAGGCCGGGGATACAGGTTTTGTTCTGTTCAACCAGACGCCTTTTTATGCCGAGTCCGGCGGACAGGTTGGCGACACCGGCATTGTACGCGGCGATGGCTTCAGCGCGGAGGTCATCGATACGCAAAAAAAGGTTGGCGATGTGTTCGTGCACGAGGTCAAGGTCACGGCTGGCGAACTGCGTGTCGGCAAGGCCACCGAACTTCATGTGGATGCCGCCCGGCGCAGCGCGATCAGGGCCAACCACTCCGCCACACACCTGCTGCACGAGGCCTTGCGGCTCACGCTGGGCGACCATGTCGCACAGAAGGGTTCGATGGTGTCGCCGGAGCGGCTGCGTTTCGATTTCAGCCACCCGAAAGGCATTTCGGATGCTGACCTTGAAAAGGTCGAGGCCATCGCAAACCGCATCGTGCTGCAGAACGAGCCTGTGGTCACGCGCCTGATGGGCGTGGACGATGCGATTGCATCGGGTGCCCGCGCCCTGTTCGGCGAGAAGTATGGCGATGAGGTGCGTGTGGTGTCGATGGGCACCACGCGCGAAGGCGATCATGCCGGTCAAAACTACTCGGTCGAGCTGTGTGGCGGCACCCATGCCAGTGCCACGGGCGATATCGGCCTGATCACCATCATTCATGAAGGTGCCGTGGCCGCAGGTGTCCGCAGGCTTGAGGCCATGACAGGCGATGCCGCACGGCAGCATCTGGCGCAGGACAGCCGGCGGCTGCAACAGCTTGCAGGCCTGATGAAGACCACTCCCGCCGAGGCGGCCGAGCGCCTGACCAGCCTTCTGGAAGAACGCCGCAAGCTGGAACGCGAGTTGTCGGATGCCCGAAAGAAGCTCGCCATGGGTGGCGGAGCGGCGGCTTCTGAGCCGGTCAAGGAGGTCAGCGGCATCAAATTCTTGGGCCGCTCGATTTCAGGTGTCGAGATGAAAGACCTGAAAAGCCTCGCGGACGAAGCCAAGAAACAGCTTGTCTCAGGCGTGGTGGCCATTGTCGGCGTTGCCGAAGATGGCAAGGCGGGCGTCGTCGTCGCCATCACGGAGGATCTGGCCGCGCGCTTCGATGCGGTGGCGCTCGTGCGTGCAGCATCGGAAGTCTTGGGCGGCAAGGGCGGCGGAGGGCGGCGCGACATGGCACAGGCAGGTGGGCCGGACGGCGACAAGGCTGACGCTGCGCTCGCTGCGATTGAAGCTACTCTAGCCGGTTGACCTTCAGGCCACGCTTCTGATGCAAAAGGCCGGTGCATGCACCGGCCTTTCTCAATTCAGGGCAGGTTTCTGACCTCTTCAAGCCGTCATGGCTTTCGTCAGGTTTTCACTGATCTTGTCAAGGAAGCCCGTGGTCGAGAGCCAGCGCTGGTCCGCGCCGACAAGCAAGGCCAGATCCTTGGTCATGAAGCCGGCTTCCACCGTGTCGACACAGACCTTCTCCAGCGTGTCGGCGAATTTCGACAGGGCCAGATTGTTGTCTAGCTTGGCGCGGTGCTTGAGGCCGCCGGTCCAGGCATAGATCGAGGCGATGGAGTTGGTGGAGGTCTCTTTGCCCTTCTGGTGTTCGCGGTAGTGGCGCGTCACGGTGCCATGCGCCGCTTCTGATTCGACGATCTGGCCGTCGGGGGTCATCAGCACCGAGGTCATCAGCCCGAGCGAGCCAAAACCCTGCGCCACGATGTCCGACTGGACATCGCCGTCATAATTCTTTGTGGCCCAGACATAACCGCCGGACCACTTGAGGGCCGAGGCCACCATATCGTCGATCAGCCGGTGCTCGTAGGAGAGCTTCAGCGCCTCGAACTTCATCTTGAATTCGGCCTCGAAGACCTCCTCGAAGATGTCCTTGAAGCGGCCGTCGTAGACCTTGAGAATGGTGTTCTTGGTCGACAGATACACCGGCAACTTGCGGTTCAGGCCATAGTTCAACGAAGCGCGGGCGAAGTCGCGGATGGAATCGTCCAGATTGTACATGGCCAGCGCCACGCCGGCGCCGGGCGACTGATAGACCTCGCGCTCGATGACCTTGCCGTCTTCGCCGACGAACTTCATCGTCAGCGTTCCCTTGCCGGGGAACCGGAAATCCGTGGCGCGATACTGGTCGCCGAAGGCGTGAC
>JANMIB010000298.1:0-7891 GCA_031375605.1 Allobosea sp.
TCGGCGGCGATGGCCTGATGCTGCAGACCTTGCATCGCTTCATGGCCGGCAGGGGCGCATCCAAGCCTGTCTATGGCATGCACCGTGGCTCTGTCGGCTTCCTGATGAACGATTTTCGCGAGGATGGCCTGATAGAGCGGCTGCGCATGGCAGAAATCTCCATCGTCCATCCGCTCCGGATGCAGGCGACGGACCGGCACGGCAAGATCCACACGGCCCGCGCGATCAACGAGGTGCACCTGCTGCGCCGGTCCTATCAGGCCGCCAAGCTGGCCATCAGCATCGATGGCAAGGAGCGTCTGAGCGAACTGATCGCCGATGGTGTCCTGCTGGCCACACCAGCCGGCTCGACCGCCTATAATCTCTCTGCAAATGGCCCCATCCTGCCACTGAATGCGACACTCATGGCGCTGACACCGATGGCCGCCTTCCGCCCGCGCCGTTGGCGTGGCGCGCTCCTGCCTGACAGGGCGAGGGTCACAGTCGAGGTTCTGGAGGCTGAAAAGCGCCCTGTCAGCGCGGTTGCAGACCACATCCAGGTGGATGATGTGGTGCGTGTCGACATTGAGATGGACCATGGCATCGACCTGTTGATGATGCACGACCCTGGCCACAGTCTTGATGAACGCATCTTGCGCGAACAGTTTGGTTACTAGTTTCGGCTACGCGTGGTCGATGGATGTGACTGACGCATCCTGAAACGGACAGACTCCGGGCTACCTGATCCATGCGCGTCGACTTCACCAAGCTTCGTTTCCTGATCGTGGACGACAGCATCTACATGCGCCGCGTGATGAAGGCGCTGCTCCACGGGTTCGGCGCGCGCGAGGTCCATGAAGCGGATGATGGTGCCAGCGGCCTCGAGATGTTCATGTCCCAAACCCCCGACGTGATCATCCTTGATTGGGAAATGCCGCTTCTCGATGGGCTTGAAGTCACGCGGATGATTCGGAACCCGACCAGCAGCGTCAATCCGTTTGCGCCCATCATCATGGTCACCGGCCACTCGGAAAAACGCAGGGTGACGATCGCGCGCGATGCCGGCATCAATGAATTTCTGGTCAAACCCATTTCGCCAAAGGCACTCCATGACCGGATCATGACCGTCGTGGCCTCTCCAAGGCCGTATATCAGGACCAAGACATATTTTGGCCCTGACCGGCGGCGCGGCGTCAGCAACAACTACAGTGGCGCGGAGCGACGCCGGGACGGGGAGGCGGAAGTGATCAAGCCAAAACCCCTGATTGACAAGGCGAGGAACCGGATATGAAGCCTACCTCACAATGGGGCGAGATGCCGCGTTCGGTGAACCATGATAATCATTCCGTCATCGAGCCCGTACGCGAACTGGCCGAACGCGGCATGACATCAGGCTCCGCGGTGGACGTCGAGCGGATGATTGCCAAGGCCGAACAGAATCTGGCCAGCCTCAAGCAGGAATTCCCTGTCTGGATGGCCAGCGAGTTCACGGAACTCAAGAAAGCATGGGCCGATTACAAGGCAGACGTGCCGGATGCGAAGCGCCTGCTCTTCCGGCGGGTGCATGACATGCGAGGTCAGGCATCCACATTCGGCTTCCCGCTAGCAGGTCGGGCCGCAGACAACCTTTGCAAGCTGATGGATGCGGTTGAAGCGGTGCCTATCGACATCATCGAGGCGCATGTGCAGACCATCAACGTGATCATCCGCGAGAACATCAATGTTGAGGATCATCACGTCGGAGTGCAGATGATCACGGAGCTGGAAAAACTCGGGCACGCGATGATCAAGAACGCGCTGCTTGGCAAGAAGAATTGATCAGGCCGCGAGTGCATGTTCCTCGAATGTGCCCTCAAGCAAGGTCAGCTCCGGATCAACTGCGCGCAAGGCCGTGAGGGCAGCGTCGTCTGCAAGCCCCTGCGCAATATCAAACGCCTCTTCCCGCGCGGCATCAGCTTCGAAGCGGCGCAACAAAGCCATCAGCGAGGCATTTTCGACCTCGTCCGATGAATCGCAGGCAATCAGGACACGTTCGGTGATCCGCCTGGAAACGCTGGCGCGCGCAGCCTCCGTCAGGGGCGCACCGATCTCGCGCAAGGCAGCAAAAGCTGACACGAAGGCCGGAACAAGCGCTGCTGGCAACTGGGCCTTACGGCACAGTGCGGCCACCCCGCCACCCCTGCGATCATGCAGGATGTCGGCAGCACGCGCCAGCGGAACACCGGCCAGATGCGCCAGCGCCGCCTCGGCAAGCGCCGTCTCCCCACTCAGCAGCGAACGCAGGATGAGGCCTGGCGTCAGAAGGTTGCTGCGCCTGAGTTGATCGATCAGCCCACCAAGTTCAGCTTCCATGATGGGTGCGGGGCTGGCCAGCGTTCGCGTTGCCAGCCTGACAGCAACTTTCTCGGACGATTCGCGCATCACGCGCTCGGTGCGCTCCTTGCTCATCAACCCGCAGACACCGACCCAGCGGGACAGGGACGCAGCCACCTGCAAGGCAAGCTGGTGGCGGATGCAGGTCGGCAAATCCGGCCGATCCAGCAACGCTTCACGCACCACGGGGTCGTCGCCCAGCCGGTCGGCAGCCCTTTGCAAGGTCACATCCGCAATCTCCGCCAGCGGGTTCCCGACCAGCAAGGCCACAGCAGCCGGGCATGCCACTTCCACAAGGGCCGCCGCGAGCGGTGCCTCTATGTCGGATCGCCGCGCGATCACAGATTGCATAAGTTCGTCGCCAACCGCAGCGGCATCAACCAGATCTGCCTCGCACAGCATCGGAGATACGGCGAGAACGATGGCTGCAATGTCAGCCTGGTCCTGCGCGAGCCCGAGGATCACAGAGCGCGGTGCCTGTTCGGCGGCGAGCCCTTCTGCCAGCGCCCGCCGCACCATCGCAGACGGGTCGTCCAACAGGGCCAGCATGGCCGTTTCGGCATCCCGGCGATCATCCTCCGTCATGGGCGAACGGCAATAGGCCTCCGCCAGCATGCGCACGCCAGCGGCCCGATCGGTTACGGTTGCGGTTCTGGCCCACAGCAGAAAGCGCCTGACAATCATTTCAAGACACCTTTGCGCAGGAATGCATTCAGATCGAGAGGACGTGATTTGCGCTGGCGGATGGCTCCGACCTCGCCGCCAAGATCAGCAGGGCGCGATGGCGGCAGCGGTGCATCCACCAGCGATGCCGCAGCCTGTGAGGGCTGGACATCCGGCGATGTGGCCATCGTACCTTCAGCATTGGGAAAAAACCGTTGCGAAGGTTCGAGCGAAGCCAGTTGCAGGCCAGCGCTGCGCTGCCCTGTCCAGAGCCTCGCCACGGCGTCGGACACCGGCTTGCGGCTGCCTTCGGTCGAGAACAGGCCCATCAGTCCTTTGCGCTCCGGCACGGGTGGCGCAGCTTGAGCCGGTGCGGCAGCACTGGCCATGTTCGCGTGGGCAGAGGCCAGCACGTTGTAGACATCCGAAGCACTGCGTGCCTTGCCGGCCTTGTCGAAGAAAATGCTGCGATTGGCGGAGGCCGCCTCCGGAAAATCGCGCGCAGCCACCCTTTGCGGACTTGTCTGGGCGGCACCAATCAGCTCTTGCGCACCGCGCGCACCTAGTACGTGCGCAATGTAGAGTTCACCGCCCGTCGGCTCGCGCTGAAGCGCCGATGCCAGCTGTTCGCGGTTGCGCTGCGTGAATGCGCCAGCCATGGTGGCTGCCACTTCCGGGTCGCGGCGCAGCGCCATGATCTTGTCGCGCGCACCTTGGTCCGCAACGGTCAAACGGCCGTCAGCGCCCTGAGTGATGGCTTTTGCAGCAGCATCGAGGCCATGCTTGGCGCCCTCGCTCCGCACCATCCCGAGCCATGTCTGCTCGATGAACTGAAACAGCCCGGTGGCGCTGGAGGTCTGCGCCTTTGCATTCGGATCCAGAGACGATTCTCGTTGCGCCGTTTTCACCAGATAGTCAAAATTCGTGCCCGTGCGGTCAGCGCCCTGCCGGATGGCATCCATGACCGGGTTTGCCGGTCTGGCTTCGCTGACACCACTGGTTCTGAACAGGAACATGAATGACCGGACTGACGAGAATGCGTCCGATGCGAGGCCCCCCGCATTGATCGCTTGGCCTTCAGGATGATCCAATTATGGTAAGCGAAGCGTTAAGCCCGCCTTGAAATTATTGCACCGAACCGGGACGACATGAAGATGAGCAGCAGGGACACATCAGAACGGCACTGGCGCGGAGGGCTGTATTTCGAAGATCTCGAGGTCGGCAGCACCATCCGTCACCGGCTGACGCGCACGGTCACGCAGATGGACAACATGCTGTTCTCCAACATGACGCTGAACCCCCAACCCTTGCACATCGACGCGCATTTTTGCGAAACCGAGACGGAGTGGGGCAAGCCATTGATGAACTCGCTTTTCACGCTTGGCCTGATGATCGGCATCTCCGTGAATGACACGACCGTCGGCACGACCATCGCCAATCTGGGGATGAACGACGTGACCTTTCCCAACCCGCTGTTCGAGGGTGACAGCGTGCACTGCACCACCAAGGTCGCCAGCAAGCGCGAATCAAAGTCGCGGCCAGACGCAGGTATCGTCGAATTCCTGCATCAGGCCTTCAAGCAGGATGGCACGCTGGTGGCCCAGTGCACGCGCCAGGCTTTCATGCGCAAGCGCCCTGCACCTCAAGCGGCAAAGGCGATCTGATGCGCTCGCTTCTTTTTGTTCCAGGCGACAGCGACCGGAAACTCGAAAAGGCCCTGCTCTGCGGCGCTGATGCGCTGATCATCGACTTGGAAGATTCCGTTTCACTGGCAAACAAGCCCGCCGCGCGCGCCCTCACGGCTGCGTTCATTTCAGCCCATCGACATGACACATCGCGCCCGCGCCTCATCGTGCGCATCAACAGTCTGGCGACAGGGCTAAGCGACGCTGACCTTGACAGCGTGATGGCCGCTTCACCTGACGCGATCATGCTGCCAAAAGCTGAAGGCGGCATGAGCGTTCAGCACCTTGGCGCCAAGATGGCCGTGCGGGAGGCGGAAGCCGATGTGGCTGACGGCGCTGTCAGGATCATCGCCATCGCCACCGAGACAGCGCGCGGCGTCTTTCAGGCAGGCACCTATGCCGGCGCATCGCACCGGCTCATCGCGCTGACATGGGGCGGTGAGGATCTGTCAGCCGATCTGGGCGCTGAAACCAACCGGCTCAGTGACGGCAGCTACACCGACCCCTACCGCCTTGCCCGCGCACTGACCCTGATGGGCGCGTCCGCAGCTGGCCTCGATGCCATTGATTCCGTGTTCACCAGCTTCCGCGACGAAGGTGGCCTGCGTGCTGAATGCGAGGCCGCACGCCGTGATGGTTTCACAGGCAAGATGGCCATCCATCCTGCGCAGGTGGCGGTCATCAACGAGGTCTTCACTCCCTCCCCCGAAACTGTGGCGCGCGCCCGTGCCATCGTCGATGCCTTCGCGGCCAATCCTGGCCTCGGTGTCATCGGCATGAACGGCGAAATGGTGGATATGCCACACCTCAAGCGCGCAGAACGGCTGCTGGCACGGCTGAGGTGAGCATGGGCATACCTATGGTCAGGACCTGCTGACACTTCAGGCTCCGAAACACATTGCGTGAAGCCCTCCGTCCATGCGGAGATGGTGAAAGGGCACGGGTCGGTCAAGAGCCTGCACCTGAGGAGGAGGACACCACCATGACCAATCGTCGTGATCTGCTGAAGGCTGGCGCTGCGTCCCTTGCGACCTTGTCCGCGCCCTCGCTGGTTTTCGCGCAGACCGCACCGGCCCGCGCCCGGACCTTGCGGGCCGTGATGCACTCGGATCTGAGGGTTTTCGACCCGATCTGGACCACCGCCAACATCACCGGCTACCACGGCGCGATGATCTACGACACGCTGTTCGCGGTCGATGCGAACTTCGCTCCGCAGCCCCAGATGGTGTCGAAATGGGCCGTGTCGGATGACCGGAAAACCTATACATTCGAGTTGCGCGACGGACTTTCCTTCTCCGATGGGCAAGCTGTCACCGCAGCCGATTGCGTGGCCTCGATCCGCCGCTGGTCAGCACGCGACGGGTTTGGCCAGCACCTGTTCCGGCGTGTCGCCGACACGCCCGTGGTTGACGACAAGACCTTTCGCATCGTGCTGTCCGAACCTTACGGTCTGGTGATCCAGGCGCTTGCCAAGCTCGATCCGTCATTGTGCTTCATCATGAAAAAGAAGGACGCCGAGACGGACCCGAACACGCAGGTCAAGGACGCTCTTGGATCAGGTCCGTTCACCCTCAACCGCGACGAAACGCGCGCGGGCAACCGCTATGTCTATGACAAGAGCGCAGGCTATCGCCCGCGCATGGAGGCGGCATCGGGCCTTGCCGGCGGGAAAGTCGTCAATCTTGACCGCGTGATCTTTGAAAACATCGCCGACCAGCAAAGCGCGCTGGGTGCGCTTCAGAATGGCGAGATCGATTTTTACGAAGTGCCCCCGCAGGATTTGCTCGATGGTCTCGAAGCGGACCCGAACATCGTGGTGCAGGGCCTCAACAAGACCGGGCACATGGGCTGGATGCGTCTCAACCATCTCCATTCCCCGTTCGACAAGGTGGAAGCCCGCCGCGCGATGCTGCATCTGGTCAAGCAGGCCGACATCATGCGGGCCGTGTTCGGCGAAAAGCGCTGGAAGGAATGTGGCGCGTTCTTCGCCTGCGGCACGGACATGGAAAATGACGCCTCTCTCGACTGGCTCAAGGAAGGCCAGAACATCGCCAAGGCGCGCGACCTGTTCAAGGCTGCCGGATATGACGGCAAGCCGGTCGTGATCCTGCAGGCAACCGACCATTACCTCGCCAACCCTGCCCCCTTGCTGATTGCCCAATGGCTGCGTCAGGCAGGCGTCAATGTCGAAGTCGCGGCGAGCGACTGGGGCGGCACTGTCACGCGGCGCTCGAACCGGAAATCACCTGCCGAAGGTGGCTGGAATGTCTTTATCACAGCCGCGACTGGCTATGGTTTCTCTAACCCCATCGCGGCCAGCGGCCACGCAGCAACAGGTGACAAGGCCTGGTTCGGCTGGCCCGAGAACGCGAGGCAGGAACAGTTGCGCGATGAGTGGGCTAAGGCCCCCACCCTGCAGGAGCGGCAGGCGCTGGCCCGTGCCATGCAGGCAAACGCCTATGATTATGTGCACCATGTCTATCTGGGCCAGTTTTTCCGCGCCTCAGCCTGGCGCAAGAACATCACCGGCATCATCGGCATGCCGGAGATCGTGCCGTTCTGGAGTGTCAGCAAAAGCGGGTAGGACTGCAGCGCCCGCTCACCGTGTCTGGATGATCGCGCATTTGCGGCTGCCACTTTCGAGGCAGTTCTGTGCGCGGCGGGATTTGTCGAGTTCCAGCACGAGCCACAATGCCGAGCCGCTCAGGAGCACGACCATGGTCAGGCGCACGACCACGGCAAGCCGCTTGCGCCTGCGCTCGTCATCATCAAGGGATGGCAGGCCTGCCATTCAGCCGCCGGGAGGTCGCTGGATCGAAAACACGCTGTCGACCACGGCATAATCAGCATACCCGCAGCGGGCGATGGTGCGCGCCGCCGTCATGTCAAACTGCCCGTTGATGACATAGCGTTCGTCGAGATAGACCCCGATCACCTGTCCCAGCACCATGAACCGGTCGATCTTGCGGCCTTCGATGTCGGTCAGCTCCGTGATCGAGAGGAGCTTGCACTCCAGCGCGGCAGGCGTGTCCTTCACCCGCGGTGGCTTGACCAGCGTGGATGGCGCCGTCTCCAGCCTGGCAAAATCAAACTCGCTCGTCCCGCGCGGCAATGGAGCCGAAGTCAGGCTCATCTGCTGCGCCATCTCGAAGGTCGCCAGCGAACAGGTGAACTCGCCGGTTTCCTCGATG
>JANMIB010000396.1:0-3446 GCA_031375605.1 Allobosea sp.
AGCGTGAAGCCATAGAGCGCGCGGTGCCGCGCCTCGAAAGCCGCCTCGAGCGCGTCGGCATCGACATGCCACGGTGTCGCCACCTCCCCGCCCTGCCCACTGTAGCGCATCAGCGCCGTCCGGCTGAAGACCCTGCGTTCAGCCACCACGCGCTCGCTCTGGAGCCAGTCTCCGGCCTGCTGCAAAAGCTCCGCAAAAGCTGCCTCCGCAACCGCGATGTCGACCGCGCCAGCCCGCGGCAGGGTCCGGCTGAACTCGGCCTTGATGTCCGCGGCCAGCAGGCCGTCCGCACACAGCACGCCGGGCGCGACCGGGATCATCACGCGCCTCATGCCAAGCAGCTTTGCCAGCGAGCAGCCATGCAAAGGCCCCGCGCCGCCAAAGGGCACCAGGACGAAATCCGCCGGGTTGTGGCCGCGCTCCACCGAAACCACCCGCAGCGCGCCCATCATGTTGTTGTCAACGATGGCCAGGATGCCTCGGGCGGCGGCCTCGACCGACAGCTCGAGCGGCTTTGCGACCGTCTCGAGGATCACGTCTCTGGCCGCCTCGACATCAAGCCGCATGCCACCCCCGAGCAGGCTTGACGGCAGGTGTCCAAGCACGACATGGGCGTCGGTGACGGTGGCCAGCAGGCCGCCGCGTCCATAGCAGGCCGGTCCGGGCACCGCGCCCGCGCTTTCAGGTCCGACCGCGAGCACGCCGTCCTTGATGCGCGCGATGGAGCCCCCGCCCGCGCCGATCGTGACCATGTCGACCATGGGCAGCGGCAGCGGCCAATCACCGACCTGGCCGTTCTGGGTCAGCCCGATGCGGCCATTCTCGATCAGGCAGATGTCGGCGCTGGTTCCGCCGAGGTCCAATTTGCTCTGGTTGGCGATTCCGCAATCCGCAGCCGCCTCGCGCGCGCCGACAACCCCGGCAGCAGGCCCCGACAAGGCCGTGGTGATCGCTGCGGCGCGGATGCGTGGCGCGCCTGCCACACCGCCGTTGGATTGCATCAGCAGCAAGGGCGCATCGACCTGCATCTCCGCGAGCCGCGTCTCGAGCCGCGCGATATATGTCGCGACGCCGGGTGTGACCACCGCGTTCAGCGCCGTCGCCAGCGTGCGCTCGTATTCGCGCACCACCGGCAGGACATCGCTCGAGGCCGTGATCGCAACGCCGGGAAGTTCCTGCGTCAGGATTTCAGTGGCCCTGCGCTCATGAGCGGGGTTGGCGAACGCATGCAGCAGGCAGATGGCGACCGCGCTGACGCCCATCTCGCGGCAGGCCTGCGCCGCATCGCGCACGCTCGCTTCGTCCAGCGCTTCCAGCACGCCGCCGCCCGCTGCGATGCGCTCGCGCACCTCGATGACGCGCGAGGCCGGCACCGGCCGCGCCGGCTTGACCCAGGCATAGAGGTTGGCACGCCTGGGAATGTCCTGGCGCCCGATGGTCAGGACATGGCGAAACCCTGCTGTGGTGACGAGGGCGGCCTTGGCGCCCTTGTTCTCGAGGATCATGTTGGTGGCGACAGTCGTGCCATGCAGCACGCGGCCCAGCATCGCAGCGCCCTGCCCCGCCTGCGCCAGCGCAAGGCCGACCCCGCGCATGAAGGCCTCGGACGGATCGGAGGGCACGCTCGGTGTCTTGGCACGCCAGACACGCCCGGTCGCCCGGTCCTGCAGCGCCACATCGGTGAAGGTGCCGCCGATGTCCACGGCGACGGCGAGATCTGCAGCGGCAAGATCTGCAGCGGCGAGATCTGCAGTGTCAAGAGCCGCATCAGGAAAGGACATCGACATACTCCGTGCGGTGGAAGGCCTTGGCCGCGGGGCGGACCATACGCAGACGCGCCGTCTCGGCCTCGTTCACGGCACGTCCGGCGATGGCCACGCCATATTGGCTCATCGCGGCCTCGTGGCTGACAAAGCCGCCCAGCACATCCTCCAGAACCTCCTCCGGCGGCCGGTCGAACGGATGCCCATGGCCGCCGCCGCCTCCTGTCTCGATCCGCAGAATATCGCCGTACGTCAGGATGTGCCCATCCGAAAGCGGCGGCAGTTTGCGTTCCTGCGGCGTGCCGGGATTGACCACGGCGCGTCCCGGCCCGCCGGATTTGCCGCCAGCGATGCCCCAGGGCGGGTTCTTCACGCTGTCGATGCGGATGCCGAACACGGCTTCCTCGGCCAGGATCTCGTACTCGCGCACGATCCCGCAGCCGCCCCGGTAGCGGCCCGGTCCTCCTGAATCGCAGACCACGCCATAGGCGCGCATGCGAACCGGATAGCCAAGTTCCAGGAACTCGACCGGGTAGTTTTCCTGAGCCACGAAATACACTGCGTCGATGCCATCGGCGAAGGGCCTCGCGCCGTAGCCGACGCCAATGCCGTCTGCCAACAGGAACTTCTGCAGCTCGCCCTCGCTGTCGCGGCACGTGCCGCGCAGGATGGTGATGACATAGGCGGAATGGGCCGCGGGCGCGCCGCCCCCCGCGACGTTGACGAGGCCGTTCAGGCCCGACAGCACCCGCATCATGGTCAGGCCCCGCATGCCCAGCGGCGCGGGAAAGCGCGGCCAGAGCAGCGAGCCCTCGCGCAGCCGGACCTCGTTCAGCGCTTGTGGCCCGCCAGCATTGCAGACCTGCGCCGGGTCGCCGCCAAGATAGTAAAGTCCGAGTGCCATGCCGGGCACGCCTGGATTCATCAGGAAATTGACAGGTCCGAACGCCTGGTCGTCGGTTTCGGTCGCATCGAAGATGAAGCGGTCCTCGCCGTCGCCATCCTTCTGGCGCGTCAGGGCAAAACGCAGCTTGAACGGGCCAGAGCCATGGCCGTCTGAATCGATCACATCGGTGAACCGGTGCGTGCCATAGGCGAAGGTCTCGGCCAGCTTGCGGCGCACCAGATGCCGGGTACGGTCCAGCAATCGTCCAAGCGCCTCACTGAACGTGCCAGGGGTGAAGCGCACCACCAGCTCCTCGACACGTCGCACACCCAGTTCGACGCTGGCCATCAGCGCCCGCATGTCGCCGATGCTCTGCTGCGGATAGCGCGAATTGCGATGGAAGATGGCCAGCGCCGCCTCGTTGGCCACGCCCGCGTCAATCAGCTTCGTGGGCGGGATGACGATGCCCTCGTGCATGATGTCGGTGGCATCGGGGCTGATGGAGCCTGGCCGGATGCCGCCGATATCGGCAAAATGGGCCCAGGCCATCACGAAGGCGACGCGCTCGCCCCGATGGAAGACCGGCGCGATCAGGACCTGATCGTTGGAATGCGAGATGGCCCCGCGCGAGCCATAACAATCGTTGTACCAGTAGACATCGCCGGGCTGCATCCGATCCGCCGGGAACTGCTGCAGCACGGGGCCTGCCATGTCACCGAAGATGGGCACCATGGAGCCAACGGCCATCACCCCATCGCGGTCGAAAAGCCCGGTGTAGAAGTCCTTCTTCTCCCGGA
>JANMIB010000425.1:0-1739 GCA_031375605.1 Allobosea sp.
ATGATGGTGAGGTTCGCCGCATCACGGCTTCCGGTGCTGAACGGTCACTGGAAAGCAGCGTCCAGTCGGCGCGCGACGTCGTCATGCTGCCTGCCCTGGCGGCTGTTGCAGCCCGCCCTTTCGCGGTGATCGCAGAATTGCCCCTGGCGCGCGCCGGGGAGCAGCCGCTCCTGCATCTGGCAACCTTTGCAAGGCCCTGGCCCGGCACGCTCGATCTGCTGCGCTCCACCGATGGTGACAACTTCTCCAGCGCCGGGACGATCGACAGGCCTGCCCTGATCGGAACGCTGCTGACGCCGCTGCCGCCCGGACCTGTCTGGCGTTGGGACTTGAGCCCCGGCATCGATGTCCGGATCGAGGCTGGCATGCTGCAAAGCGTTAGTGACGGTGGTGCGCTGTCTGGCCTCAACAGCTTTGCCGTGCACGGCCCCGATGGTTTTTGGGAGGTGCTGATAGCCGCCTCCGCCGAATTGATCGGCCCCCAAAGCTATAGATTGTCACGGCTTGTGCGGGGGCTTGGTGGGTCTGAAAGTGCCGCGCTGCGCGCTGCGCCCCCTGGCTCCCGGCTTGTCGGCGTCGATGAGGCGCTCACCTCGCTGACCTCCGATCTCGCCGATCTGGGCCGCAGCATCCGCTACCGTGTCGTGCCGCCCGGTGTCGATTCTGCGGACCCTGCCGTGCTTGGCCTTGTCGGCAGCGCCAGCGGGCTTGCGCTGAAACCGCTTTCGCCCGTGCATGTCAGGGCACGCCGCACGGCAGCAGGCATTGAGATCAACTGGATCAGGCGCACACGCATCGGCGGCGACAACTGGGAGCTGGCTGACCCGCCTTTGGGCGAAGCACGTGAGATCTATGCCCTGACGATCCATGCAGGTGCCATGGTTGTCCGTACGGTTCAGCTCGATATGCCATCGTTCAGCTATCCCACTGCGAGTGAGATCGCCGATTTCGGCAGCACGCAGACATCGCTCGACATCGCAGTGGCGCAGATCAGCGACATGGTTGGCACGGGCACTGTGCGTCGCGGGCTTGTTCCGGTCCGGTAGATCATCCCGCATCGAGATGGAATCCATCTCAATGCGGAAAGATGACTGATTATAATGACATAGAGCATTGCGTGCGCACAAAACCGGTACCCACTTTTGTGCGCAATGCTCTAGATATTCCGCCTCACCCGTCATTCCAAATCCTGAAGGAGGCTGGCCATGGCCCGAGAGAGCTTTGCATCGGCACTTGAGCTGATTCTCAAACATGAGGGTGGCTATGTCGACCATCCTCTCGACCCCGGCGGCGCAACCCATTTCGGCATCACGCGCGGAACCTTGGCCCAGGTCCGTGGGCGGCTTGTGTCGAAGGCCGAGGTCATGGCGTTGGGCAGGCGCGAGGCTGGCGACATTTACCGCGCGCGCTACTGGAACGCGATCCGGGGTGACGAGCTTCCCGCAGGCGTCGATCTTGTCGTGTTCGATGCTGCCGTGAACTCCGGCCCGGCCCGCGCTGCGCGCTGGCTTCAGGCTGCGCTCGCACTGCCCCAGGACGGGGTGATCGGCCCGCTCACCATCCACGCGGCCAGACAGGCGAGCGGTCCTGTCGTTGTGACCACCTTCGGCAAGATCCGCCTGCAATTCCTGCAGCGTCTCACGACCTGGCGGGCCTTCGGGCGCGGCTGGACGCGGCGCGTGCTCGAAACCGAAGCCGCGGCCCTGGCACTGGCCGGGCAGGGGCGCGGTATCCCCATC
>JANMIB010000481.1:0-3758 GCA_031375605.1 Allobosea sp.
TGCAACCTGTCGGTCGAGGCGGTCGTGGCCACTCCTTATGCGTCGGGCCTGTCGGCACTTGTCGATGACGAAGCCGAAATGGGGGTCGTGCTGGTCGACATGGGCGGCGGCACCACCAGCATCGGCGTGTTCGCCCAGGGCCATCTCATGCATGTCGATGGCGTGGCCGTCGGCGGGCATCACATCACCATGGATCTGGCACGGGGCCTGTCCACCAAGGTCTCGGCGGCGGAGCGACTCAAGACACTGTATGGCAGCACCATCGCCACCGCATCGGATGAGCGTGACATCATCACCGTGCCTTCGGTTGATGACGATGATCGCGACCAGCCCAACCACATGCCGAAATCACAGCTGGTCCGCATCATTCGCCCGCGCGTCGAGGAAATTCTCGAACTGGTGCGCGACAGGCTAAAAGCTGCCGGATTTTCCAATGAGGCAGGCCGCAGGGTCGTTCTCACGGGTGGTGCCTGCCAGCTCACCGGCATGCCCGAACTGGCTCGTCAGGTTCTTGGCGGACAGGTGCGCATCGGTCGGCCCCTTGGCATCAAGGGTCTGCCGGAAGCGGCCAAGGGCGCCCCTTTTGCGGCGGCTGTTGGGCTGCTGGTTTACCCGCAGGTGGCGCATATCGAGCATTTCGAGCCGCGCTCGTCGGGCGGTTATCTCGCGACAGGCACGGACGGGGGCTATCTCTCCCGTGTGGGCAGGTGGCTGAAAGACAGCTTCTGAAATGAAGCAGGCCTGATCCATTTGGCAGTGGAACGGGTTTCAACTGGGAATGCGGGGCGGCGCAGACCCGAACACAGAACACGTAGGCGCTGGCCGGGCGTCGCAAACATGAAAGAGGCCAAGATCATGGCAATGAACCTTCAAGGCCCGGACATTCGGGAACTCAAGCCACGCATCACGGTGTTTGGTGTCGGTGGCGGTGGCGGCAACGCTGTCAACAACATGATCCAGGCCGGCCTCCAGGGTGTCGATTTCGTCGTCGCCAACACGGATGCACAGGCGCTGGCCATGACCAGCGCCGAACGCATCATCCAGATGGGCCTGCAGGTCACAGAGGGTCTGGGTGCAGGTTCCCAGCCCGAGGTTGGCCGGGCTGCGGCAGAAGAGGTGATCGACGAAATTCGTGATCATCTGGCCGGTGCACACATGGTCTTCATCACCGCCGGCATGGGCGGCGGCACAGGCACGGGCGCTGCACCTGTCGTGGCACGCGCTGCACGCGAGCTTGGCATCCTGACCGTGGGCGTCGTCACCAAGCCATTCCAGTTCGAGGGTTCGCGCCGTCTTCGCATGGCCGATGCCGGCATCAAGGAGCTTCAGGCCTCGGTCGATACGCTGATCGTCATTCCTAACCAGAACCTGTTCCGCATCGCCAACGAGAACACCGGCTTTGCCGACGCGTTCGGCATGGCGGACCAGGTGCTCTATTCCGGGGTGGCCTGCATCACCGATCTGATGGTCAAGCCTGGCCTGATCAACCTCGACTTCGCCGATGTGCGCGCCGTGATGCGCGGCATGGGCAAGGCGATGATGGGCACAGGCGAGGCCAGCGGCGAAAAGCGTGCCGAAACGGCGGCACAGGCTGCCATTTCCAACCCGCTGCTCGATGAAGTCTCCATGCGCGGGGCACGTGGCCTGCTGATCTCGATCACCGGCGGACGCGACATGAAGCTCTACGAGGTTGACGAAGCCGCGACGCGCATCCGCGAGCAGGTCGACGAAGAAGCCAACATCATCGTTGGCGCGACCTTCGACGAAAGCATGGAAGGTGTGATGCGCGTTTCCGTCGTGGCAACTGGCATCGATGCCGAGAGCATCCAGATCCAGCCGGAAGTGTCGGCGATCGACCAGCGCATTGCCGAAGTGGCCGAACGCCTCAAGGCAGAGGCACGTTTGCGGGCGCAATCCAATGCTGCAGCGCCAGCTTTCCGGCCCATGGCATCGATCATCACCACGTCTGCCTCCCCGCAGATGGAGATGATCCCTGTTGCCGAACCTGCACCGCAGGCCACGATCATCGCGGAAACGGTCCGGCTTGAGCCAGCCCAGCCGCGTGTCGTGCTGGCATCGGAACCACCCGCGCCCGTGCAGGCTCCCCGCTTTGTCGAGGAACCGCATCTGGCGCAGGAGGCTTTCATTCCACCGCAGGCCGAACGCATCAAGCCCGTGCGCCTGCCACGCGTCGAAGACCTGCCGATGCCGGCCCAAAACCAGATTGCCGCCCGTTCCTTGCCGGCGACCCCTGCTGCTCCGGCCCATTCCGCAGATCAAAAGCGCATGTCACTGATGCAGCGCCTTGCGTCTGTCGGTTTTGGCAAGCGTGACGAGACCGAGGCTGCACCTGCCATGCCGCCCGTTCCCGCTCCGCAACAGGCCAGATCGGCTCCCTCTGCCGCACCTTCTGCTGCCCATGCGGAATACATGCGCAGGCCCGTCCAGCCCCAGCCCGCACGTGCTGCGGAGGGGCAGCTTGATCCCAGGGGAAGGGCACCGGTTGCGCGGAATGTCGAGGATGACCAGCTCGAGATTCCGGCTTTCCTGAGGCGTCAGTCGAACTGAAAATCCTTCAAAACTAACCTATCGTTAACTGTCACCCGTCTTGAACAAGGCGGGTGAACTTTTTTTAACAATCCGTTGATTTTGATGCGTAAATATCATTAAGCAAGCGCAACGGTTTTTGTAACAGAGAGATAAAAACCGTGATTTTGCTCCGGCGTCCCATGCCGGTATGTTGCAACCACCGAATGACAAGCGAATCGTGACTGCATGTTTTCGGCCAAGACATGACTTTTCCGGATGAATGGCAAAAATGCCGGCGGAAAGGTGGGGTTTCAGGGACTGACCAGATGACATATGGACGCCAGACAACAGTGCGGGATGCGATCAAGCTCGCTGGATATGGTGTTCATACTGCAGGCGTTGCCAATATCGTCATCAAACCCGCTTCTCCCAATCATGGTGTTGTTTTCCTGCGCAAGGGTCTTGAGGGCGGCATCGAGCGCCGTATCCCGGCGCGCTACGGCAATGTCAGCATGACCGAACTGTGCACGGTTCTGGGCGATCCTAATTTTGGGGCCGTGTCGACTGTCGAGCATATCATGGCGGCACTGTATGGTCTTGGTGTCGACAATGTGCTGGTCGAGATCGATGGTCCGGAAGTTCCGATCATGGATGGCAGTTCAGGCGAATTCGTCGATGCGATCCAGGCGACCGGGCTGGTGAGCCAGAATGCGGCGCGGCGTCATGTTCTTGTCCTTCGCCCTGTTTCGGTTTCCAACGGTTCGGCCCGCAGCGAGCTTGTGCCACACAACGAAGAAAATCTGCGTCTCGAAGTCGTCATTGATTTCTCCTCTGCCGTGATCGGTCGCCAGTCCTGCGAGATGGATCTTGAACCGGAATCTTTTGGCGAAGTCGCCCGCGCGCGCACCTTCGGGTTCATGCGTGATGTCGAGCAGCTCTGGAAGAACGGTTTTGCACTCGGTGCTTCGCTTGAGAATACAGTGGCCATTGGTGACGATCGGGTGATCAATCCTGAAGGCCTGCGCTTCGAGGACGAGTTTGTCCGCCACAAAATGCTCGATGCCATCGGCGACCTGGCCCTCGCCGGTCTGCCGATCATCGGTCTGTTCCGTTCGCACTGCGGTGGTCATCGCCTCAACATCGCGGTCCTGCGCGAGCTGTTCTCCGATCCTGCCAATTTCGAGATCGTCGAGGACATCGTCACGGTCCCGGCCCGCCGTGTTCAGATG
>JANMIB010000037.1:0-7672 GCA_031375605.1 Allobosea sp.
GGCAACCGACATGTAGGCCGACGCGATGTGGGCATAACGACCGGTGGGAACATAGCAGCCCGCGACATTGACCGGCACGAGCTTCTGGCCAGTCCGCAGGCCGGGGATCAGCTCGACGTCGAAATCCTGCACGGAGGCGCGTTGGGCTTCGGCGAAACGCTTCACCTGCGCAGCGGCAAAACGAATATCATCCTTGACGCTTTCGGGCATGTCACGCGTGCGGCGTGCAATTTCGTCCTGGGTGACGATGATCGGGCCGGACCATTTGTCGAGCTTGAGCGCATAGTCACGCACCGCATCCTCGCCGCGGGCGTTGATGTTGCCCAACATCTCGGTGACGACGGCCCTTGCATTGCCGGTTTCGGTTTCAGGTGTCTTGTCGGCGCGTTTCAGGATGGTCGTGGTCATGTCAGATGCCTCGTGGAAAGATGGAATGGCAGGCCGGAATCATGCCCGGCCTGCCTTTGTTGCAGGCGTGGTGATGTTGTTCAGCGCTTGTCGAACTCGGTGGCGAAGGCCTTCAGCTTCGGATCAGCCGCAACGCGCTTCATGAAGTCATCAACGATGTAGGTGCTCGGATTTGGTGCTGTCGGCAGCGTGCCGACCTCTGCCATGAAGCCGCCGATGGCGGTGAACCAGCCATCGACCGTGGACGCACCCGAGGCGCGTGCCATCAGCTTGATCTGCTCATCGAGGCCAAAGGTCGGGCGCAGCGCGAACTCCTGGTCCATGGCGCGGGCCGACACTTCAAGGCCGCCCTGCTTGTAGAAATCGAGCGCCAGCGTGCGGGCCTCGGCAGGGTTGGCCTTGGCCCATGACCAGCCACGCAGGAACACAGCAAGGAACTTGGCGACCTCCTCGGGCTTCTCCTTGGCATATTCCGCCCGCACGATCAGTGCGCCCGGAACGATGGCACCGGCATCAGCGCCAGAGCACAGGTACTTGGCGTTGGCGCGCTCTTCCAGCGTGTAGGTGTTGGGAGCCCAGACACCCGCCACACTGCCATTGTTGGAGGTCATCGCGCTGATGATCTGTGCCTGGCCGAGGTTGACGAACTGCACATCGGTTGGCCCCAGCCCGAGCTTCTTCAGACAGCTGCGGGTGGCGAAATCGACGGTCGAGTTGGTGGTCAGCAGAAGTTGCTGGCCCTTCAGCGACATCGGGTTGGCCTTGATGGCATCGAACTTGTCACCGCTGACCATCACCGCATTGGTCTTGGACTCATCATTGGTGATGCCAATGGTGACGATGTTGAAACGCGCTGCGCCAAGCACGGCCGGAACCGAACCGGTGCCGCCCACATCCCATGATTTTGCCTGAGCGGCGGCAATCTGCGGGGCGCCTGCAGGGAAGGTGGAGAAATTCGGTGCCAGCCCGACATCCTTCCACCAGCCCTTGACGGTGGCATAATGGAACGGAAGCGCCCAGTAGAGCGACGGCTGATAGCTGACATTGATCGGAGTTGGCGCCTGAGCCTGCGATGGTGCTGCGGCACCCAGTGCTGCGGCAAGGGCAATTCCTGCAAAGATCTTCTTCATGTTCATCTCCCTGTTGTTTCTTCTGCAACCCGCAATGTTGCGGGCCGTTCCGGTGCGCGTGTCCCTGTCGTCGCAGAGATCACGGTTTCGAGCGTCTCGCGCACGATCAGTGCCACGAGGTCACATTCCTCATCGGTCATCGAGACCGGTGTTCTGATGTCGCAAAGTCCCGCCAGCACCCGGTGGGTGGCGGAAAGGTCGCCTTGTTCCGTGGCAAAGCGCCAATGGCGGGGCGCGCTGGTGAAGCCGATCTGGCTGTCAGCACCGAACCACTTGATCGGCAAGCCGCGGGCTTTTGCCAGGTCGAGAAAACGCTGCATGTCCAGCTGCTCCAGACCCATCACGCTGAACTGAACGGAGGTGGCAGAATAGCGCGCCCTGGCATCGCGGCGGGGCAGGCGCACAGCCTGCGAGCGGGCAATGCCAGCCGAGATACGGTCGTGAATCTCATTCCAGCGCGCGGCGCGTCGCGGCAATTCCGCCAGTTGTGGGCGCAGCATCGCGGCGGCCAGAGCCGTCATGCGCAGGCTGAAATTGGGCGTGGTCTCGGACCACCTGGCCATCACATCAGGTCCGGGGCTGCTGTGATGCTGGGCATGCAGCATGTAGCTCCCAGAATGCAGGATCGCCCTTGCCGCCATGTCCGGGTCATCAAGCACAAGAAAGCCGCCTTCGCCCGCATTCAGGTGCTTGTAGGTCTGGGCGCTGAAGGCCCCGATGTCGCCAAATGTTCCGATGGTCCTGCCATCCCAGGATGCACACAGGGAATGGGCACAGTCCTCGATCAGCTTGAGGCCAAGCTCGCGGCAGGCGGCCATCACGCCACCCATGTCGGCCAAGTGCCCGCGCATGTGCGACAGTAGCAGCACCCGCGCGCCGGTGGCGCGGGCCTTCCTGCGCAGATCGTCGATGTCGATGACATAATCGGGCCCAATATCGACAATTACTGGTCTTGCGCCGGCATGGGCGATGGCGCCGGGAACCGGGGCCAGCGTGAAGCCGTTGACCAGCACAGGCTCACCGGGCTGCACATCAAGCACCTTGAGGCCAAGGAAGATCGCGCCGCCACCGGAGTTCACGGCAACGCAGTATTTGCGTCCGACAAATGCGGCGAACTCTGTCTCCAGCAGGGACACATCAAGCTGGTCAGCGCCCATTTCGCCGTAGCGAAACAGCCGACCAGAGCGCATCAGCTCATTGGCTCGCGCAATCCCTGCGACCGGAATGGGTTCCGGCTCTGTCAGATCGCGGGTGAGGCGTGATGCCGAATCAGACGACATGGGCGTCCTTTTCCTCGCGAAGTGACTTCCAGATCTGGGTGCGCAGATGCACGAAGCTGTCCAGATCCATCACATCCTCGATCTTCTGGAAGCGATCCCAGTTCTCCGCTTCGCGAACGGTCTTGATGTCGAGCACTTCCTTGATGCGGCCGGGGCGGCGCGTCATGATCGCCACGCGGTCGGCGAGATAGACCGCCTCTTCCACCGCATGCGTGATGAACAGCACCGTGCGCGGGATGGTGCGTGACAGCCGGACCAGTTCCTCCTGCATGACAACACGGGTCTGCGCATCGAGCGCACCGAAAGGCTCGTCCATCAACAGCACCTCGGGATCGAGCACATAGGCGCGGGCAATGGCGACACGCTGCTGCATGCCGCCGGAAAGCTGATGCGGAAAGGCATCGGCGTGGCTTTCGAGGTTCATCAGTTTCAGCACCCGCGCGATGCGTTCAGTGCGCTCGGCGGAGGGTGCGTTCTTGTTGCGCAATCCCAGGTCGATGTTCTCGCGCACGGTTTTCCACGGGAACAGCGCAAACTGCTGGAACACCACAGCCCGGTCCGGTCCCGGTTCGGTCACTGTCTTGCCAGACACGGACACGGTGCCTTCGTTGACCTGCTCGAAGCCCGCGACAAGGCGCAGGCATGTGGTTTTGCCGCAGCCGGACGGGCCGACAATGGCGACAAACTCCTTGTCCTTCACTTCCAGGTTGATGTCCTGCAGCACACGGATGGCCTTTGGCCCCTGTCCGAAATACTTCTGCACATTGTCAAAACGGATCGAAGCCATCCCGATCACTCCAATCCACGTTTGCGGCGAATGACAGCTTCGCCCTGCCGCAACAGAACATCGATGAGCATGCCGACCAGACCGATGGCGAGCATGCCGGCCATCACGGTCGTGGTCGAGACCACGCCTTGAGCCTGAACCATCATGAAGCCGACACCGGCTGATGCCACGATCAGCTCCGCGCCGACCAGCGACTGCCAGCCAAGACCCGCCGACACGCGCAGGCCCGAGACAATCGAGGGTACGGAGGCAGGAAGCAGGATTTCGGTGATCATGCGGAAATGGCCCGTGCCGAGCATGCGTGCCGCCTCGATCAGGCGCGGTTCGACGAACTTGGCCCCGCGGTAGGCATTGATCAGGCAAGGCGGAAAAGCGCCAGCGAAGATGATCATGATCGGCCCGCCAATGCCGGTGCCGAACCACAAGGCGGCGAATGGCACCCAGGCGATCGGAGCGATGAAGCGCAAGCCATCGAACATCGGCGTGACGATGTCGTCAAGCCAGCGGAACCAGCCCATCATCAGACCAAGCGGGATGCCGATGAGAGCTGCCAGCAGCACACCATAGGCATAGCGCTGGAAGCTCGACCACAGATGCTGAGGCAGCGTGAAGCCTGCGAACTTGGTGCTGAGGAGCACGATGAAGCGCTCCATCATCTCCCAGGGAGCGGGAAGGAACTGGCGCGGCACGAGGCCCGTGACCGACAGCAAGCTCCAGAATCCGATCAGGGAGACGAGGCCGAGCGCGCCATAGGCGATCTGTTCCCTGACAGAAAGCTCGCGGTCCATCACGCGGCCCCTTTCTGGGCAGCAAGGTTCCAGCCCAGCGCTCTTCGCTCCGCTACGGAGAGCAGCCACGTCGTGCCCCAGCCGCAGATCGCGACACTTATCATGCCGACAAGGATCATGCCTGGGTAGATGTCCTGCTGGGCTGCGTTGAGCACGCGGCCAAGCCCGTAAAGCGCGCCGACCAGTTCGGCTGCCACGAGTGTTGTCCACGACGCTTGCAAGGACAATCGCAGCCCAGTGAACATCATGGGTGATGAGGCAGGAACCAGAACCTCGCGGACAAAGCGCCAGCGCGGCGTGCCAAGCATGCGCGCGGCCTCGATGATCGGCTTGTCGATGCTGCGGACACCGGCAAATGTGTTGATCACGGATGGCACGAAAGCCGAGAACCAGATCACCATGATCTTGGCGGCATCACCCAGACCCAGCCAAAGGATCGCCAGTGGAATCCAGGCCAGAGGCGGGATTGGGCGGATGATCAGGAAAACCGGGTTGATGATCGCTTCGGCCTTGCGGCTCCAGCCCATCAGCAGGCCAAGCGGCACGCCGGTGATGATGGCGATCACGAAGCCCATGGCCACCAGCCGGATCGAATGCAGGGCATGTGTGAGAAGCGTGCCGTTGGAATAACCGCGCGTCCAGATCTGCCTGAGAGAGGCCCAGGTGTCTGAAGGGGACGGAAACCGCCCTGGTGAAATCAGGCCAAAGGTCGCTGTTGCAAGTTGCCAGATGACGCACAGCGCCAGAAGGGTGGCCAAAGCGATGATGGCACGACGGCTGAACACGGCGATCCTGTCTCTTAGGCGAAAACTGCAAGCGCTTGCATCAAGTTTTCACAAGCCTGTGACCAGGTCAAGCCGGAATTTCAGCCGCTTTGAAATCCTGTGTTGCAAGAAACTGCAAAGTGCCACATGGTTTGGCATGGCCAGTGGATTGCGCCCGACCTTGATGGATGTTGCGAAACTGAGCGGGGTGTCTGCGGCCACGGTCTCGCGTGCGCTGACCCGCCCCGACATGGTCAACCGCATGACGCTTGAACGTGTTGGCAAGGCTGCCGAAACGCTTGGTTATTTTCCCGCAGGAGCCGCCCGCGCGCTGGCATCAGGCAAGAGCAGGGTGATCGGTGCCATCGTGCCGACACTCGACAATGCGATTTTTGCGCGTGCCTTGCAGACGCTGCAGGGCGAACTGGCCGCATCGGGCTATCAACTCATCGTTGCCTCGAACGACTACAATCCCGGTGCGGAAGCCGCCATCCTGCGCGCCCTGCTGGCGCAGGGGGTGGATGGTCTTGTGCTTGTTGGTGCAGACCGGAGCCCCGAAGCGCTTGCCATCCTGGCGCGGGCCAACATTCCGGTGGTGCTGACCTGGTGCGCCCATCCCGAGTTCGATGCCGTCACGGTCGACAATCATCGCGCAGGCTGGCTGGCAGCGCGCCACCTGATCGAACTGGGCCACCGGCAGATCGGCGTGATCACGGGCGCTCTGACTGTGAACGACAGGCAGCGACAGCGTGTTGCCGGCATCCGCGCTGCGCTTGACGACAGTGGCCAGGTCTTGCCGGAATCATCCGTGATGCAGCAGCCCTTCACGCTGGCAGGCGGACGCAGCGGCTGCGCAGCGCTTCTGTCGATGCACACTCCGCCGACCGCCATCGTCTGCGGCATCGACATTCTCGCCGTCGGATGCCTGGCCGAAGCCCATGCGCGCGGCATGAACATTCCTGATGAGCTGTCTGTGGTCGGCATCGACAACCTTGACATGGCGGCCCATGTCTCGCCCTCGCTCACGACTGTTCATGTCCCGACAGCCCGCATCGGCGAGGTTGCCGCGCAGACGCTGATGAGGCGACTTGATGGTTGGGGAGCGAGGATCGTCGTGGATTTGCCAGTCGAACTCGTCGTCAGGCAATCAACGCGCCGTTTGCCTGAAAAGAATGGTGGGTGATGAAGGGCTCGAACCTTCGACCCGCTGATTAAGAGTCAGCTGCTCTACCAACTGAGCTAATCACCCACTGAAGGCCTGGACGATGGTGCTGCCCTGCCGAACATCATGCTGAAAGACGCATCCTTGCCGAAACAAGGACGCGGAGGCCGATCACCCCCGCGCGATACAGGGCTGTTATCAAAGGGGTGCGCCCATGTCCAGCCCTTTCATGGCACATGAGCGAGCATGAGCCGGGCGCATGACGCCATACAGCCTGAACGGCATGACACGGATCGCCCAAGTCAGTATGTGCGGCATCACCGATCCACATCGTTGAGTACCATGCACACCGCGCTTCTTTCCCGTTCTGTTTTGTCCCGTCCTGTTCTGGCAGGCATCTTGTTCATGCTGTTCGGCATGTTCATGTTTTCGGTCAATGACGTGCTCGGCAAGTGGCTTGTCGCCACTTACACGGTCGGTCAGGTGCTGCTGATCCGCAGCGCCGCAGCCATGGCGGTGCTGGCCCCGCTGGTCGTGCGCGAGGGAATTGGCAAGGTTCTGGCACCGCCCAACCCGAAGCTGCAGGCCGTGCGGGTGATCCTGTCCACTCTGGAAGTGGCTTTTTTCTACTGGGCCGTGAGTTATCTGCCGCTGGCTGAAACCGTGACGTTCTATCTCGCGGGGCCGATCTATGTGGCGTTGCTGGCCCGGCCTGTCCTTGGTGAGCACATCAGTGCCCGGCGCTGGCTGGCCATCGGCATCGGCTTTTGCGGCGTCATCATTGCGCTTGATCCAGGGGGCGCGGCATTCGGCTGGCCAGCGCTCATCGCCATTTCAGGTTCGCTGGCTTTTGCCGGGATGATGATCACGACACGGCAGCTCAAGGGAACGCCGGACGCGACGCTGGTGTTCTGGCAGACCGGCGCTGCGCTGGCCATGGGGCTGATGCTGGCCCCTTTCGGCTGGGTTGCGCCCACCTTGCGTGACTATGGGCTGCTGGCCCTGCTTGGTGTCGTTGCGCTCGGGGCACACATGGCCACCAACCGCGCGCTGAAGCTTGCGCCTGCCTCCATCGTCGTGCCCTATCAGTACACACTCATCATCTGGGCCATTGTGCTGGGCTATGTGGCGTTCGGCGATGTGCCGCCCCTGAGCACAGTTGCTGGTGCCGGCATCATCATGGCATCCGGTATCTGGATTTTTTGGGATGAGCAGCGACAGGTGTCGGCCCGAAAGCCTGATTGAGCCGCTGCAATTCGGCCCTACCGCATGAAAACCGTCGGCTAGGTCTCCTTCAACGTGGTCAGGCTGCCGCCCGCGGGGGGGCGCGCCTTCTCCCTGCGCGCCGCCAAC
>JANMIB010000048.1:0-9659 GCA_031375605.1 Allobosea sp.
GGAAGGCGCCGTCATCAAGGGACGCGTCGTCGCGATCGAGAAGGATATGGCCGTCATCGATGTCGGCCTCAAGACCGAAGGCCGCGTGGCCCTCAAGGAATTCATGGGCCATGGCCGCGAAGTGCCACTGGCTGTCGGCGATGAGGTCGAGGTCTATCTCGACCGCGTCGAAAACGCGATGGGCGAAGCGGTCATCAGCCGCGACAAGGCCCGCCGCGAAGAAAGCTGGGTCAAGCTCGAGCGCGCCTTCGAAGCAAACGAGAAGGTCAACGGCACCATCTTCAACGCGGTCAAGGGTGGCTACACCGTCGATCTTGATGGCGCGACGGCCTTCCTGCCGCGCAGCCAGGTCGACATCCGCCCGATCCGCGATGTCGGCCCGTTGATGAACCAGGTGCAGCCTTTCCAGATCCTCAAGATGGATCGTCGCCGTGGCAACATCGTTGTCTCGCGCCGCACTGTTCTGGAAGAGACCCGCGCTGAAGCCCGTTCCGAGCTGGTGGCGTCACTGGAAGAAGGCCAGAGCGTTGACGGCGTGGTCAAGAACATCACCGAATACGGTGCGTTCGTTGATCTGGGCGGCATTGATGGCCTGCTCCACGTCACCGACATGGCCTGGCGCCGCGTCAACCACCCGTCCGAGGTCGTGACCATCGGCCAGTCGGTCAAGGTCAAGATCATCAAGATCAACCAGGACACGCACCGCATCTCGCTTGGCATCAAGCAGCTGCAGGCGGACCCGTGGGATGGCATCGCCGCCCGCTACCCTGTTGGCCAGAAGCTGACGGGCCGCATCACCAACATCACCGATTATGGTGCGTTCGTGGAGCTGGAGCCAGGCATCGAAGGCTTGATCCACGTCTCGGAAATGAGCTGGACCAAAAAGAACGTGCATCCGGGCAAGATCGTTTCCACCTCGCAGGAAGTGGACGTCTCGGTTCTGGAAGTCGATCAGGTCAAGCGCCGCATTTCGCTGGGCCTCAAGCAGACCCTGCGCAATCCGTGGGAGCTGTTTGCCGAGAAGTTCCCGTCAGGAACGGTCGTCGAAGGCGAAGTCAAGAACAAGACCGAGTTCGGCCTGTTCCTGGGCCTCGACAACGACATCGACGGCATGATCCACCTGTCCGATCTCGACTGGAACCGTCCGGGCGAACAGGTCATCGAGGAATACAAGAAGGGCGACATGCTGAAAGCGGTCGTGCTCGATGTGGACGTCGAGAAGGAGCGCATCTCGCTCGGCCTCAAGCAGCTTGGCGGTGACCCGTTCACCGATGCGAGCGAACTGAAGAAGAACCAGGTCGTGACCTGCGAGATCACGGAAGTGAAGGAAGCCGGCCTCGACGTTAAAATCGTCGGAACCGACTTCATGACCTTCATCAAGCGGGCTGAACTGGCCCGTGATCGCGCCGACCAGCGCCCCGAGCGTTTCGCCGTTGGCGAGAAGGTCGATGCGCGCGTGCTGATGTTCGACAAGAAGGCCCGCAAGGTCCAGGTGTCGATCAAGGCACTCGAAATGCACGAAGAGAAGGAAGCAATCGCCCAGTTCGGCTCGTCCGATTCAGGCGCATCGCTTGGCGACATCCTTGGTGCAGCCATGAAAAAGGCCAGCGAAAAGAAGTGACCTTGGCAGTCCAAGACTGACAAGATCATCCCCGGCGAGCAGAAGGCGAGACCGGGGATCCATCTCCAAAGACATCAAGCCCGTGCGACGCTTCGCACGGGCTTTTTGTTTTGTCGGGTCAGGCACGCCCTGCTATTGAGATGCCCAGAGCATTGCGCACAAAAGTATGCCCTCGCGAAAGCGAGGGTGGGGACTGGTTTTGTGCAAAGGCAATGCTCTAAATTATCATGATTGATCATCTTTCCGCATTGAGATGGGATCCATCTCAATGCGGGATAATCTGACGGGAGCACATCATGGCATTTCAGGGTGATCTGATCGCAGACAGGCGCAAGCTGCGCCGAAGGCTGACGCTCTGGCGCGTGCTTGGCGTCGTCGGGGCATTGGTGGGTGTTCTGGGCCTGGGCTATACCTTCGGCGGGCGTCAGATGCTGCCGGGCAGCGGCGACCACATCGCGCGGGTCAAGATCCAGGGCTTCATTTCCGGGGACGAGCGCACGCTGCGCCTGATCAAGGACGTACGCGAATCAAAATCAGCCAAGGGCGTGATCCTGCAGGTCGATTCCCCCGGCGGCACGGTGTCGGGTTCCGAAGCGCTCTATCTGGCCTTGCGCCAACTCGCTACTGAGAAACCCACGGCTGCCGTGGTGACAGGCCTTGCAGCGTCCGGCGGCTATATTGTCGCCGCTGCCAGCGACCGCATCGTGGCGCAGCAGACCTCGCTGGTGGGCTCCATCGGTGTCCTGTTCCAGATTCCGAATGTCAGCAGGTTGCTGGATACCGTCGGCGTCAGTGTTGAATCGATCAAGTCGAGCCCGCTCAAGGCTGCGCCAAGCGGCTTCGAGCCAACATCGCCAGAGGCAAAGGCCGCGCTCGAACAGGTGGTCAAGGACCATTATGACTGGTTCAAGGGGCTGGTGCGCGAGCGCCGCAAGCTGAACGATGCCGAACTGGCGAATGTGTCCGACGGCCGGGTGCACACGGGACGGCAAGGCGTCGAGCGCAAGCTGGTCGATGTGATTGGCGGGGAGCGGCAGGCGATCGACTGGCTGGAAGGCGAGCGCAATGTCACAAAATCGCTGCCCGTGCGCGAATGGAAGCGGCGCAGTGATTCGGATGCACTTGGTCTGTGGTCAGCCGCCAGCCGGCTGGCCACGGCGGCGGGGTTTGACAGTCTTGCCACGGTCCTGACCCGTGCGGCGAGCCTTGAAACGGGCACACGCCTTGACGGAGCCTTGGCACTCTGGCAGCCTGTTGTTGAAAATTGAATTATCTCAAGTGCTTATGGACACGGCATGATCAAGTCAGAACTGGTACAGCGCATCGCTGACCGCAATCCGCACCTTTACCAGCGGGACGTCGAGAACATCGTCAACGCCATCCTTGACGAGATCGTTCAGGCGCTTGCAGACGGGAACCGTGTCGAGCTGCGCGGGTTTGGGGCTTTTGCCACCAAACAGCGCGATGGCCGTGTGGGCCGCAATCCGCGCACCGGGGAACTGGTGCAGGTGGATCAAAAATCCGTGCCTGCATTCAAGACCGGCAAGGAGCTTCGGCTCAACTTGAACGGCAAGGGATAAGCGGCAAACGCCGAGCAATGCATGTCGGGCAGCCGGGCCGGGGCATTGCGCGCAAAAAAAGCAGGTACCGGTTTTGGGCAACGTGCCTTTGTTGCCAGTTTCCCGGCTTGTTGGCCGGGCCATCCAGGAGTTGCAGATGTTGCGTTTCATCAAGATGCTGATTGCCATCCCTGCAGCCCTTGCCATCGTGCTGTTTGCCATCGCCAACCGGCAGATCGTGCGTGTTTCGTTTGATCCATTTTCACGCGATGTGCCTTCGGCTTTCCTTGATGTGCCGCTGTTTGCTGTGGTGCTTCTTGGCCTTGGCCTTGGCGTGGTGGCTGGAGGCATCGGTGCGTGGCTGGCCCAGGGGCGTCATCGCAAGGCGGAGCGCCAGCTGAAACGGGAGGTCAACCGGCTGTCTGGTGAAACGGCTGCCTTGCGGTCGGTTGCGCCCGATGCCTCTCTTGCCAATCTTCCGCAGAACCGCTGATCCGATGCGGTTCCTCGACGCTGGCGAGATTGACCGGCTTCTGTCATTCAAGGCCTTGATTCCGGCTCTGGAAACGGCGTTTCTTGGCGGGATCGTCGCACCCGTTCGACATCATCACCATATCGCGCGGCCTGATGCCGATGCGACCTTGCTGCTCATGCCGGGCTGGACAGAACCTGCCCATAAACCTGCCTATCTTGGCACCAAGATTGTCACCGTCTTTCCAGGCAATGCGGCAAGGTCGCTGCCGAGCATTGCCGGGGTCTATCTTCTGATGGATGGCGCAACCGGTGCGCCTCTTTCGGCCATGGACGGCGCACGGCTGACATTGTGGCGCACAGCAGCCGCATCCGCTGTCGCCAGCCGCGCCATGGCCCGCAAGGATGCCAGCCATTTGCTGATGGTGGGTGCCGGGGCATTGGCCAGGTTTCTGGTCGAGGCGCATGCAAGCGTCCGCCCGCTGACACGGATCGAAATCTGGAACCGGACGCGGTCCGGCGCCGAACGGGTTGTCGCCGATCTTGCTGCGCGCGGTTTTGATGCCTCGGTCAGCGATGATCTGGAGCAATCTGTGCGGCAGGCGGACCTGATCTCCTGCGCGACGCTGGCAACCGCCCCGCTCGTGATGGGCAACTGGCTCAAGCCCGGCTCGCATCTGGACCTTGTCGGAGCCTTCAACCTGTCGATGCGCGAGGCAGACGACGCAGCGCTGCAGTGCGCAAGGGTTGTGGTTGATACGCCTGCCGCGCTGACCGAAGGCGGAGATGTCGCTGTTGCCATCAGGGCAGGCACCTATGACACTGACCAGCCGCTCGGCACGCTGTCCGATCTGGTGGCCGGCCGGATCACGCCGCGCCTGACCAACGACGACATCACCTTGTTCAAATCGGTCGGCGCATCACTGGAAGACCTGGCCGCAGCGATGCTGGTGCACAGGCTGATGGATTCTCCTGCTGGCAGCAGTTGAGCTTTTTGAGTGCGCCCAAGCAATGGTTGACGAAATGCAGCCTTGGTTGACGAAATCCGGCGTTGCCTGATCTTGCCACGTGCAATCCGCGTATCATGTGATATACAGGAAAATACGTAGTCTTGGATCATTCCAAGCGGTGTGGGGTCGGCAGGGCATCATCCGGTTGTCGCCCCATGCTCAGGAGAGCCAACATGATGGCGGCGTCACCTCACGCGGCTGGGTTGAGCAGGCAGGACCGGATCGACCGTGTGCTTGAGCTTGTGCTCAATACGCGCACGCGCGCACCGGCAAATCATCTGCCAAAGCGCCTGAACGGGCTGTTTCGCGAACTTAGCAAACCCGAACCCGCCAATGATCCCGATGACATCGAGGATCTGATTTGGGCGTTGTGGATCAGCCATCCCGAGGGCGGCGCTGCGACCGCAATGGCGAATGCCTGCGAGGCCATGGCTGCCGGTGCCTTCGATCTCGCCAAACCCATTCTCGATGAACTCGTGGCGCGGTATCCGGACTGGCCTGAAGCCTGGAACAAGCGCGCGATCCTCTCTTTCATCGCACGTCATGACGAGGCTTGCCTCGCCGATATCGAGCAGACATTGCAGCTTGAGCCACGACATTTCGGTGCAATCTCGGGCTTTGCCCAGATCTGCGTACGCCAAAGGCGTCACATCGAGGCAAAAGCTGCCCTGACCATCGCGCTGGAGATCGATCCACACCTGCTCGGATTGCGCGAGCTGATGAAAACGCTCGATACGCCGAAGCGGTCCATGCACTGACGCAGCTGAGCTTGCGCGTGCAGCATGATTGATTGATTTCAAGCCCACAAGTTCCAGCTCCCCCTTGTGAAACGATGCCGATCAGCGACAGATGTCGCTATGGTGGCACGTTCGCGAAGGGCTTCTGCATGTCCGGTTTTGACTACATCATCATCGGGGCAGGATCAGCAGGATCGGTGCTGGCCAATAGGCTTTCAGCAGATCCGAAAACCCGTGTCCTAGTGCTGGAAGCGGGCGGCCAGGACAACTGGGTCTGGTTCCACATCCCGGTTGGCTATCTGTATGCCATCGGCAATCCGCGCGCCGACTGGATGTTCAGCACCGAAGCGCAAGCCGGACTGGGCGGACGGATCCTGAACTATCCGCGCGGAAAGGTCATCGGCGGCTCATCCGCAATCAACGCGATGATCTACATGCGCGGGCAAGCGGCAGATTACGACGGCTGGCGGCAAACGGGCCTCACGGGCTGGGGCTGGGATGATGTGCTGCCGTTTTTCATGAAGCATGAAGACAACGCCGCGGTGGCCGGCCCGCTGCATGCGCAGGGCGGGGAATGGCGGGTCGAGCAGCCGCGCGTGCGCTGGGATGTGCTCGATGCCTTTCTGGATGCAGCCGTTGCGGCAGGCATCCGCCGGGTCGACGATTTCAACACCGGTGACAATGAAGGCGCTGCCTATTTCCACGTCAACCAGAAGCGCGGGCGGCGCTGGAGCGCTGCCACGGCTTTTCTCAAGCCCGTTCTGGCCACACGCAGCAATCTTCAGCTCCAGACGGGCGCTCTGGTGCACCGCGTGGTGATGGCGGAAGGCCGCGCAACCGGGGTCGAATACGAGATCGGCGGCCAGACCTTGACCGCAACAGCCACATGCGAGGTGATCGTGTCTGCCGGCGCGGTCGCCTCCCCTGCGATCCTGATGCGGTCCGGAATCGGACCCGGCGCCGATCTGGCACGGCACGGCATCGAGGTGATGCGGGACGCACCGAGCGTGGGCGCGAACCTGCAGGATCATCTTCAGCTGAGGCCTGTCTACAAGGTCAGCGGTGCGCGCACCCTCAATGCCGACAACCGCTCGCTGATCAGGAAAGCCGCCATGGTTCTAGAATACGCCATCAAGCGCACCGGGCCGCTGACCATGGCACCATCACAGCTTGGCGTGTTCGCGCGCTCGTCGGCGGCTTTTGCCACGGCAAATCTGCAATGCCATGTCCAGCCACTCTCACTCGACCGTTTCGGTGAGGGTCTGCATGACTTTCCGGCCATCACCGCAAGTGTCTGCAACCTTCGCCCGACAAGCCGTGGTCACATCACCTTGCGCTCACCACACGCGCGCGACGCTCCCCTCATCCAGCCAAATTACCTGTCAACCGAGGCCGATCTGCTCGTTGCGACCGATGCTATCAGGCTGGTGCGCCGCATCGTGGCCCAGGCTCCCCTCAAGCGCTACCATCCCGAGGAGTACAGGCCCGGCGCGGCGCTGACCAGCGATGAGGAGCTTCGGCGCGCGGTGGCTGATCTGGGCACGACCATCTTTCACCCCGTAGGCACAGCACGGATGGGGCGCGGCGATGACCATATGTCGGTGGTGGACGAGCGGCTGAGAGTGCATGGTGCCCAAGGCCTGCGCGTCATCGATGCCTCTGTCATGCCGACCATCACATCGGGCAACACGGCAGCACCCACCATGATGATCGCGGAGAAGGGTGCGTCGATGATCCTTGAGGATGCCGCGCGATGACCCGGCATGATGGCACAGGCAGACATGCCTTGCTGCCCTCGGCTGACCCTGTCTCGCGCCCTGATCTCACACTCGCCATCCGGCGCGGAGCCACACGGCACCTGCGGCAGGCTGGATTTGTCGTGGCGCAGGAAATGACCTTCGCGAGCGGGCGGCGGGCGGATCTGGTCGCCATCAGGCCCAATCACGACATCTGGATCATCGAGGTCAAGTCAGGGCTTGCGGATTTCAGGGCTGACAACAAGTGGCCGCAATATGTCGACCACTGCGACGCCTTGTGCTTTGCGGTCAGCCCCGATTTCCCGCACGGGCTGATTCCGCCGGGCATCGGCCTGATCGCGGCGGATAGCTTTGGCGGGGCGCTGCTGAGGGCCCCAGAGCGCGTGGCCCTCGCTCCCGCGCGGCGCAAGGCGCTCACGCTATCTTTCGCACAACTCGTGGCGGGCAGGCTGATGCGGCTCGAAGATCCGGGTTTCGACAGCCTGCTTTGATGTCCTTATCTGATGTCAGCGCGGGGCGCGTTTTGCCAGAATACGCTGCAATGTACGGCGGTGCATCTGCAAGCGGCGCGCGGTTTCCGAAACATTACGATCACACAGCTCATAAATGCGCTGGATGTGCTCCCAGCGCACCCGGTCTGCCGACATCGGATTTTCCGGAAGGTCAGGCTTTGCATCTGGCGCTGCGCCAAGCGCGGCATGAATTTCATCAGCATCGGCGGGCTTGGCGAGATAATCCACCGCGCCCATTTTCACTGCACTCACGGCAGACGCAATGTTGCCATAGCCGGTCAGGATCACGCCGCGCGCATCGGGCCTACGCTCTTTCAAGCGGGCAATCACATCAAGACCATTGCCATCGCGCAGGCGCATGTCGATCACCGCAAAGGCTGGCGGTGATGCGTTCACAAGAGCCAGCCCGTCCGCCACGCTTTCTGCCGTGCGCACGGTGTAGCCGCGCGCTTCCATGGCGCGGGCCAGCCGTGTTACGAACGGCCTGTCGTCATCCACCAGAAGCAGGCTCATTTCGGGTGGCGGCACCATGGCTTGCGCTGCCGTTGCAGATGTCGTCATTGTACCAGCATTCATGTTCATCATCATCACCATCAGCGGTTGAGCCCATGCTGCCCCGCACACAAATATACGCGTCGCACGCGGTCTGGATCAGGTTGGCTGCCTCTTAAAAAGTTTAGGCGTCGGATCCCAGTGTTCAAGGCCCGCACCTGCAGGGGGGCGACTGCGCGCCTCGAACACCTGCCGAGGCCATGAAATGGTGATGCGTGCGCCACCCTTTTCGCGCGGATTGTTGGCAAAACGGATCTGCGCGCCGGACCGCTCCAGCAGCGTTTTGGCAATGAACAGGCCAAGGCCCAGGCCTTGCCGCGCCGCCTGATCCTGCAGGGCCGAGCCGGCCGTCCGGTCTCGGCTTCGTCCCCGCGAGGTGATGTACGGCTCGCCAGCCCTGAGCAGGATGTCAGGTGCAAAGCCCGGTCCGTCATCGTTGACCTCGACCGTGACACGCGTATCAGTCCAGGTCCCGGTCAGGGTCACGCCTGCCACGGCAAAATCCACGGCATTGTCGACCAGATTGCCGATGCCGTACAGGACCGATGGATTGCGGCGCATCACAGGCTCGGCGCCTGCGCCCGTCGCACTGACATGGATCGGCACGCCGAAAGGCCGCTGCGGACCGGCGATCTCCTCCAGAAGCTGACGCAGGCCAAAGGTCGAAAGCGGCCCGCTGTCTTCGTCAAGGGCCGTCAGCGTCGACAGAATCTTGCGGCAGCGGTCAACCTCCTGACGCAACAGCGCGATGTCCTCTGCGAGGGGCGAGCCTATCGGCGCGAGATTGGCGATTTCCTTGGCAACCAGCGTGATCGTGGCCAACGGGGTGCCAAGTTCATGCGCGGCAGCGGCGGCAAGACCATCAAGCTGCGACAGATGCTGCTCGCGCGCCATGACCATTTCGGCAGCGGTGAGCGCCTCGGCCAGATCATCAGCCTCAGCAGAGACGCGCCACGCATAGACAGCCGTGAAAATGACCCCAAGCAGGATCGACACCCAGATCCCGCCCACATAGAGCGACGGCAAGTTGAGCGGCACCGCTGGATCCCACGGCAAAGGCAAATGCAAAAACGCCAGGAAAGTGGCCACCAGCACCACCAGCGCACCAAGCCAGAGCGTGTGGACGGGCGGTTGTGCCGTAGCGGAGATCAGGACAGGCGCGAGAAACAGCAAGGCAAACGGGTTTTGCAGCCCCCCGGTCAGGAAAAGCAAGGCTCCCAGTTGCAGCACGTCATAGGCCAGAAGCCCCGATGCAGCTCTGTCACTGAGCCGGTGGCTCATGGGGTAGCTGACGCGCAACCCGATGTTGAGCCAGACTGATGCGGCAATCAGCAGGATGCAGGCCGCAAGCGGAACCTTGAAGCCAAGCCCCAGATGCACGAACGCGATGGCGACGCTCTGGCCGAACACGGCCAGCCAGCGCAGCCTGACAACCGTATC
>JANMIB010000073.1:0-3891 GCA_031375605.1 Allobosea sp.
CTTTGTCGCGGTCGAGGGCTGGGCCGAGACGTCTTCACTGAGCGCAACCGAACTTGGCAAGCGCTTCGAGGATGCGGGCGTTGCCGCCATCGTCTACACCGATATCGCGCGCGACGGCATGCTCGGCGGCATCAACTGGGAGGGCACCATTGCCCTTGCCAAGGCGCTCTCCATTCCCGTGATCGCGTCCGGCGGACTAGCCTCCATGGCAGATGTGTCTCGCCTGATGCAGCCTGACGCGGCGATCCTGGAAGGCGCGATCACCGGGCGGGCGCTGTACGACGGCAGGCTCGATGCTGCCGAGGCGCTTGCCCTGATCGCGACGCGGAGTGCGGGATGAGCCTTAAAATCCGCCTCATTCCTTGCCTCGACGTGAAAGATGGCCGCGTGGTCAAGGGCGTGCAGTTCGTCAACCTCGTTGATGCGGGAGACCCGGTCGCGGCAGCACAGGCCTATGACATGGCGGGCGCGGACGAGCTGTGCTTCCTCGACATCAGTGCAAGCCACGAAGGGCGCGGCATCCTGCTCGATGTGGTGACGCGCACGGCTGAGGCCTGTTTCATGCCGCTCACCGTAGGTGGCGGGGTCCGCACCACCGAGGACATCCGCCGCCTGCTGCTGGCGGGGGCGGACAAGGTCTCGATCAACACCGCAGCCGTCACGCGGCGTGATTTCGTGCGCGAGGCGGCGGAAAAGTTCGGCGCGCAATGTGTGGTCGTTGCCATTGATGCCAAGCGGGTTTCCTCGCCGGGCACACCAGCCCGTTTCGAGATTTTCACCCATGGCGGGCGCGAAGCGACAGGCATTGATGCCGTTGCCTTTGCCCGCGAGGTCACATCGCTGGGTGCAGGCGAACTCCTCGTCACATCCATGGACAGGGACGGGACGCGGGTCGGCTACGACAACGAACTGACCCGTGCCATCGCGGATGCCGTGAGCGTACCGGTGATCGCATCGGGCGGTGTCGGCTCGCTTGATGATCTGGTGGCAGGGGTTCGCGACGGCCATGCCAGCGCCGTCCTCGCGGCCTCAATCTTCCATTTTGGCGTGCATACGATTGCCGAGGCAAAAGCGCATATGCGGGCGGTCGGTCTTGCTGTCCGGCAAGATTGAGGATCAGGCGATGACCGCAACCTTCACCCTCGCCGATCTTGCGGCCCTCATCAAAGAGCGCGCCAAGGCCTCGCCGGACGTCAGCTGGACAGCAAAGCTGCTCGCATCGGGGACAGACCGCGTGGCGAAGAAATTCGGCGAGGAGGCCGTGGAAGCTGTCATCGCTGCCGTACGGGCCGACAAGGCCGCGCTGACCTCGGAAGCTGCCGATGTGCTATTTCATCTGCTGGTTCTGCTCGAAAGCCAGGGTGTCTGCCTCGACGATGTGATGAGGGAGTTGATGAGCCGTACGACACAGTCAGGGCTTGCGGAAAAGGCCGCAAGACGGTCTAAGTGACACAACTTGGAACAGGTCTGGTTGCCTGTGCACTGGATCACGCCATTCAAATCCGGCTTTTGAAGCCCCTCTCCGGTTGTTGCGTTTACAGAGAGCCGCATGGATCAGCGCGTCGCACACGCCACCGATATCAAGAGCAGCGCGGCAGAGCCCGACCTGTCGCCCTATCGCGTGTTTTCACGGGATGAATGGGCGCATTTGCGGGCCGACACCCCGCTGACGCTCAATGTCGACGACATCGAGAAGCTGCAATCCATCAACGACCCGATTTCGCTGGACGAGGTCGTGTCGATCTACCTGCCGCTGTCCCGCCTGCTGTCGGTCTATGTCGCGGCGGCGCAAGGCCTGTTCAAGGCGACGCAGAGGTTTCTCCAGGCCGAAGCCGAGGTCAAGGTTCCCTATGTCATCGGGCTGGCTGGTTCGGTGGCAGCCGGCAAATCCACCACGGCGCGCGTGCTCACGGCTCTGTTGTCGCGCTGGCCCAACACCCCGAAGGTCAAGCTCATCACCACCGACGGTTTTCTGTTGCCCAATGCAGAGTTGGCGGCCCGCGGACTGATGGAGCGCAAGGGTTTTCCTGAAAGCTATGACAGCGCGCAGTTGCTGCGCTTCCTATCGCAGGTCAAGGCCGGGCTGCCTGTGGTCAAGGCTCCGGTCTATTCCCATCTGGTCTATGACGTGGTGCCCGGCGAGGAGATCGCGGTCGAACGGCCTGACATCCTGATTGTCGAAGGGCTGAACGTGCTCCAACCCGCCAGGTTGCCCAAGGATGGTTCGACCATCCCGTTCGTTTCGGATTTCTTCGACGTATCGATCTATCTCGATGCGGACGAGGAAGACCTTCGCAGGTGGTATATCAACCGTTTTCTCCTTTTGCGAGAAACAGCCTTCCGGGACCCGCGCTCGTTCTTCAGGAAGTATGCCGACCTGTCAGAGACCGAAGCTCTTGAGATTGCCGAAAGCCTGTGGGACCGCATCAACCTGCCGAACCTGCGCGAAAACATCCTGCCAACCCGCCAGCGCGCCAGCTTGATCTTGACCAAGGGTGCCAGCCACCGCATCCAGAATGTTGCGCTGAGACGGCTTTGATCGTCTTTTCATCGCCCAATACCCTCATCTTGAGCCCGTCGTAGGACGAGGGTCCAGTCGGTGCTGTCTGGAGTTCATCCTTCGGCGGGCTCAGGGTAAGGACTTTTGTCTCAGGCATGTGCTGCGACCATGCTTGAAACACTCCTCTCGCTCGCCACGATGGCGACGTCCGCCTTCCTGGCAGCCACCATCTTGCCATTTCCATCCGAGGCCACATTCGCGGGGCTGCTGCACCGCGGGCAGATCAGTCCAGTTGCCTTGCTGACGATTGCAACCATTTTCAATACGCTTGGCTCTATGGTGAACTGGTGGGTCGGCAAGCTGATCGCCAATGGCGGTATCGGGAAGCTGCCTCAGAGATTGCGGCCAGACGCGATGACGCTGGAGCGCGGCGCAACCCTGTTCGCCCGCTTCGGCTGGCTGGCGCTGCTGTTTTCATGGCTGCCGGGGATCGGTGATCTCGCGACCATCGCAGCGGGTGTGTTGCGCTACCCGCTGCCGCGCTTCGCGCTCATCGTCGGCATTGGCAAATGCGCCCGTTATGCAGCGATCTGGGCTGGCTGGATGGCTGTGGCCGGTTGATCCGGTTTGCGCTTGGGTATCAGATACGATAGGCCCGGACGGTCAAGTCCAACAGCATGAGGAATTCCGATGAGCATTGAACGTTTCGGCGTCGGCCCACGCATGAGCATGGCTGTCGTGCACGGGAACACTGTCTATCTTGCAGGCCATGTCACCAGCAACCCCAAGGGCACCACTGTCACCGAACAGACCAAGGATATTCTCAACCAGATCGAAGCCAGGCTGAAAGAGGCCGGCAGCGACAAGAGCAAAGTGCTCTCCGCGAATATCTGGCTGACTGACATGTCGACATTTGCCGAAATGAACGCTGTCTGGGATGGCTGGGTTGTGCAGGGCCACACCCCTGCCCGCGCCACCGTCAAGGCTGATCTTGCCACACCTGACTACAAGGTCGAGATCATGGTTGTCGCCGCGCGCTGACGCTGATCATTGTGCCTCGCACAGGCTCGGGCGCAGGCAATTGTATGCAGCCTGCGAACACTTGGCTTCATTCGCGCTTGCCATCAGACACGCGCTGGTCTGCACGTGTTTGATGGGTGAGCCTGAATGTCAGCCCAGGTGAAAGACACGGCGAGGGTGCAACTCGCCGTGGATCACCTCGCCGATGGCAACAAGTTGCCCTTGGCAGAACACAGCCACAGCCGCCGCTGCAACGGGGGCTTCCGATCCCCGCAGCAGGCAGGACTGGCCGCGTTGCAGGCGTCCAGCATCGTTTCGGCTAATCACGATGGCCGGGATCTCGCCAAGCGCACGATCAACCGGCGTGATCA
>JANMIB010000102.1:0-1970 GCA_031375605.1 Allobosea sp.
CAGAGCGGCTTGGCGCGAAGGTGGCGGGTTCAGTGTCGAAGAAAACCGATCTGGTCGTGGCCGGTCCGGGAGCGGGATCAAAGCTGAAAGCCGCCACGGACCTGGGCATCGAGGTGATCGATGAGGATGCCTGGCTGGCGCGGGTCGGTGCATGAGCAAGCTCCCGGCCCTGACAGAAGCTGCCATCAGCGAGGTGATCGAGATGGCGCTGAGTGACCACACCAGCTTTGCCGCGATCAGGATGCTGCATGGCCTGAGCGCTGATCAGGTCAAGGCGTTGATGCGGACCAATCTGAAGGGCGGCAGCTACCGCGCCTGGCGCAAACGGGTTAGAGCGTTTTCAGACCGGCGCGAAAGCTACAAGTAGGGTTCGCAGTGCGCCCCGGAAAAGTGTTCGACCAGTTTCGTCATTCCGGGGCAGGCGAAGCGTGAGCCCGGAACCCATCAACAGGAAGACGACAGACAGACGTGATTTGCGATGATGGGTTCCGGGCTCTTTGCTGCGCAAAGCCCCGGAATGACGCGTGTGCTACGCCTCGACAGCTTCCCTCATCATTTCCAGCCTCAGCCATTCTTCTTCGCACTCGCCAAGGCGCTTCTGCGTCATGGCCAGCGCCTCAACCGCCTTGTTGAAACGTGTGGGGTTCTTTGCGAACAGGCCGTTTTCCGCCAGCACGGCATTGAGCTTGTCGATGTCGGCATGCAGCTTGTTGATGGTGACGGGCAGCGTCTCGAGGGCGTGGCGGTCCTTGAAGGTGAATTTCGCCCTCGATTCCTTTGATGCTACGTTCACCGCTGCGATCACCTGCGCGCTGGTTTGGGTGCCCTTGGCCATGGCGGAGAGGCGGTTGCCGGAGCCTTTCTTCGCCATCACGCCTTCGCCGCGCTGGTTGACCATGTCCGAATAGCCGCCGGCATAGGTCGCGAACTTGCCGTCGCCATCCGCCATGATCACGGCATTGACGGTGCGGTCGAGAAAGTCGCGGTCATGGCTGACAAGGATGACCGTGCCCGGATAATCGGCGATCATCTCCTGCAACAGGTCGAGTGTTTCCAGATCAAGATCGTTTGTCGGCTCGTCCAGCACCAGAAGGTTCGAGGGCTTGGCCAAAGCACGCGCCAGCATCAACCGTCCGCGCTCGCCGCCCGACAACACCTTGATGGGGGTGCGGGCCTGTTCGGGCGTGAACAGGAAGTCCTTGAGATAGCCCATGACGTGCTTGCGCTCGCCGGCCACGTCGATGAAGTCACCGCGCCCGTCGGTCATGGCTTCGGCGAGCGTCCATTCATCCTTGAGGCTGTCGCGGCGCTGGTCCAGCGTGGCCAGTGCAGTGGCCGGACTGAGCACGATGGTGCCGCTGTCAGGCTTGATGCCACCTGTCAGCATGTTGATCAGCGTGGTCTTGCCAGCACCATTGGCCCCGACAATGCCGACGCGTTCGCCACGCGAGATGCGGATCGAGAAATCGCCCACGATGCTGCGGCCTGCGTAGGCCTTGGCGATGTTCTTTGCCTCGATCATCAGCTTGCCGGCCGTTTCCGCTTCGGTGACCGCAAGCGTGACCTGACCTTGTGGCCCGCGATAATTGCGGGCCTCGGCGCGCAAAGCGTGAAGGTTGCCAAGCCGCTTCACGTTGCGCTTGCGCCGCGCTGTCACGCCATAGCGCAACCAGTGCTCTTCGTTGGCGATCTTGCGGTCGAGCTTGTGGCGCTCGATCTCTTCCTCCTCAAGCACCTTGTCGCGCCAGGCCTCGAAGGCGGTGAAGCCCTGTTCGAGCCGCCTCGCCTTGCCGCGGTCTAGCCAGACGGTCGCGCGCGACAGGGCTTCCAGAAAGCGCCGGTCATGGCTGATCAGCACCAGCGCGCTTTTCGATGATTTCAGTTCCTGCTCTAGCCAGGCGATCACCGGCAGGTCGAGATGGTTGGTGGGCTCGTCGAGCAGCAACAGGTCGGGCTCGGGTGCCAGCGTG
>JANMIB010000139.1:0-1637 GCA_031375605.1 Allobosea sp.
CGGGAATCAGGATCGACCACCGTGCGGTGAACCTTCCGCGCCGTGACCATGTCACCATCCTTGCCGCACAGCCCGATGGCACGGCCACCCTCGCGGGTGATGTAGCCGACAATGTCCTTGTTGACAGAGCCGGCAAGGACCATTTCCACCACATCGACGGTGGCGGCATCGGTTACACGAAGCCCCTGCTTGAACTCGCTCTTGATGTTGAGCTTCTCCAGCATGCGGGCAATCTGCGGCCCGCCGCCATGGCAGACTACAGGCTTCAGGCCGGACTGTTCCAGCAGCACGATGTCCTCGGCGAAATCCTCGGCGGTCGCCGCATCACCCATCGCGTTGCCGCCATACTTGATGCACACGACCTGTTGGTCATAACGCTGCATGTGCGGCAGGGCCTGCACGAGAAGCTCGGCCTGCAGGGATGGCGAAAGTTTCGACAGATCGGTCATGGCAGGCTCCGGCAGGTCGCATTGGCGCGTTGTCTAGCTGATGCGCAAGGCATGCGAAAGCAAAAGACGCGCAAGCCTGCTCAACCACGCCTTGTCAGGAATGGCGTGATGGCGAGGCCCAGCCAGCTTGCAATCATCAAGATGCCGCCAAGCGGGCTTGCCATCGGGAACAGCTTGCTGCCGGCCATCGCCCGCAGGGCTAGATCGCCAGCGAACAGGATCACCCCGAACGCAAGGCCGGACACTAGGAACATCGCAGCCCGCTCATGCAGGAGGCCGGACTTGCGCGCCACCGTCAGCGCCATGATCGCGGCAGCGTGGATCAGCAGCATCTGTGCTGCAATCGCAGCAGACGGCTGCCCAGCATGGGTGGCATAGGCCCACAGCGCCACGCCAAGAGCGCCAAACAGGCAGGAAACGGCCAGATGGATGCGCGATGCTGTCATGAGAACCTCATGACCCCCGCTCGGCCAGCAGTCGGGCAATGCTGGTGCGCAGCTCGGTGATGCCCTCGCCATCCTTGCTGGATGTCAGGATCAGCTCCGGATAGGCCGCAGGACGGCGGGCGATGGCAGCAGCCGTGCGCTCCAGAAGGCCGGGTATGTCGGCTCGTCTGACCTCGTCAGCCTTGGTCAGCACGAGCTGATACGACACGGCAGACTTGTCCAGCGTGTTGAGCACATCCGCATCCACATCCTTGATGCCATGCCTGGCATCGATCAGAACATAGACACGCGCCAGATTGGGCCGCCCGCGCAGATAGTCATGGATCAGTTTTGTCCATGTCTCGACCTTCTGCTTGCCGACAGCTGCAAAACCATAACCGGGCATGTCGACCAGCGTGGCCTTGTCACCGATACGGAAGAAATTGAGCTGTTGCGTGCGCCCTGGCGTGTGCGAGGTCCGTGCCAGCGCCTTGCGCCCCGTTAGCGCATTCACGAGGCTGGACTTGCCCACATTGGAGCGGCCCGCCAGCGCGAACTCGAAGCCTTTCATCGGCGGCAGGCCATCAGCCTTGGCCGCAGCCCAGATGAATTGCCAGTCGCCCGCGAACAGCTTGCGGCCAATTTCGGCAAAGTCGAGTTCATCGTCGGTCATGCGTTCGTCCGGCTGGAATTCATCCTTCGACGGGCGCAGGATGAGGTCCGCAGGTTTGGTTCATCAAAAATCCACATCCAGATCCCGTCG
>JANMIB010000151.1:0-2486 GCA_031375605.1 Allobosea sp.
GCTGGCCGGTGAAGCGCTGAAGGCGCTTGGCGCAACCTCCGTCGGCATGCCGATCCCGCAGGTTCCCGAAAGCCTGGCCCAGCGCGTCATCGACGGCGCGGTCATCCCCTGGGAGGTCGTGCCGGCGGTGAAGGTGCAGGAACTGGTGAAGTTCCACACCGAGATTCCCGGTTCGCCGACGCTCTACACGGCCAGCTTCTTCCTGGCGATGAACAAGGCGAAGTATGACGGCATGGCACCCGAGTTGCGCGCCGTCATCGATGCCAATTCAGGACAGGCTTTCGCTGCCATGGCAGGCCCGATGTGGGACAACGAGGCCGTGGCGGTTTCGGCCATGGTCCGTGCCCGCTCCGGCAACACCATCAGCACGATTTCCGAAGAGGAAAAGGCAAAGTGGATCGCAGCCACGCTGCCTGTGCATGCTGCCTGGATCGAGCAGGTCAAGGCCAAGGGGCTTGATGGGGCAAAGCTGATCGCCGACGCAAAGGCGCTGGTGGCGAAATACGAGGCGGCCAGCTGAGGCGCAGCCGTCTTGCAGGTCGGTGGTGGTGTCATCCCCGGCGACGCTGCAGGCGTCGGGATGGGGATCCATCGTTTTCCTCACGAATGGATCCCCTTCCCGGCCCTTTGGGCCGCCGGGGATGACACCTTCAACAAGTGCGCTTCAGCACGAGTTGTTCACGGATTTTCCCAAGCCCCGGTTTCGAATGACCCTCACCACGACCCCGACACCTGAACCACCCCCGCTGGTCGAGCGGCTTGCCAGCCACGTCGCGATCTTCGGCGGCATGCTGGCGCTTGGCGTCGCGGGGCTTGTCGTGGTCAGCGTGCTGGGCCGCTGGCTGTTCTCCATGCCGGTCGAGGGTGATTTCGAGTTCGTGAAGATGGCCACAGCTATCGTGGTGTTCGCATATCTGCCCTACACGCAGGCGCGGCGCGGCAACATCATGGTGGATACGTTCACCGGCTGGATGAGCCGCAAAGCACAAGACCGCATCGATGCGTTCTGGGATCTGACCTATGCCGGGTTCATGGCGGTGTGCGCCTATGGCCTGTTCAGCGGTGCCCGCGATGCGTTGAAAACCGGCGAGACCACGATGCAGTTGCAGCTTGCGGTCTGGCCTGCGATTGCCCTGTGCGCGGTGCTCTGCGTTCTGCTGGTGCTCACCTGTCTCGTCACATTCCGGCGGCTGATCGGGGCAAAGAATCGAGGCACCGCATGAGTGGCCTGGCACTGGCACTGGCAGGCTTTGCCCTCATGCTGGGCCTGATCGCGCTGCGTGCGCCCATCGGGCTTTCGATGCTGCTGGTGGGCGCTGCGGGCTACATGCAGCTCTCCAGCGCCTCGGCCTTCTTTGCCTATATCAAGACCAACAGCTACCACCAGTTTGCCAACTACACGCTTTCGGTCATCCCCCTGTTCATCCTGATGGGCGCGCTGGCCGAGCGCGCAGGCATCGCGCGGGCGCTGTTCAAGGCCTCGGAAGGGCTGTTCGGGCGCTTTCGCGGCGGGCTGGCCATGGCGGTGATCGGGGCGTGCACGGCATTCGGCGCGATTTGCGGCTCGTCGGTGGCGACAACGGCGACATTCGGGCGGGCAGCGCTGCCGGAATTGCGCAAATATGGCTACGATGTCGGCTTCGCCACCGGCACCATCGCGGTTGGCGGCACGCTTGGCATCCTCATCCCGCCGTCGGTGATCCTCGTCTTCTATGCGATCACGACCGAGCAGAACATCGCCAAGCTGTTCCAGGCGGCGCTGTTCCCCGGCCTGATGGCGGCGGCGTTCTATTGCATCACCATCGCCATCATGGTGCGGCGCAATCCGTCACTGGCCCCGATGCCGGATCAGGTGGTCATCGTGCGCGCCCCGCAACCCCTCTGGCCGAAGGCTTTGGCCGGGCTTGTTCTAGCCATTTCTGCCGTGCAGTGGGGCAGGGGAGCGCTCGATTGGGACGATGCCCTGAAGTTTGCGGCGCTGGCCGGCTTGATCACGCTGGTCGATGTGGCTGTCATGCCGGCGATCATGGTCGCCGTGGTGGTTGTCGGCGGCATCTATGGCGGCATTTTCACGCCGACAGAGGGCGCGGCCGTGGGTGCCATCGCGATGTTGCTGATCGGCCTCGGGCAACGCACTCTCAGCGGCAAGGACATTTTCGATGCGGTGCGCCAGACAGCTGAAACCTCTGGCATGATCTTCATCATTCTGCTTGGCGCGGAGGTGTTCGGCGCCTTCCTCGCCCTGTCGCGCCTGCCGACGATTGCGGCGGAGGTCGTTGGCGCGTCCGGCTTCTCGCCCTACATGATCCTGATCGGGATGCTGGCCTTCTACATCCTGCTGGGCGCTGTCATGGACGAACTGGCGATGATCATGCTGACCGTGCCGGTGTTCTTCCCGGTCATCCAGGGGCTTGATTTCGGCATGCCGCCGGACGAGGTCGCCATCTGGTTCGGCATCCTCGTGCTGATCGTCGTCGGCATCGGGC
>JANMIB010000170.1:0-3132 GCA_031375605.1 Allobosea sp.
AATGTAGAGAACTTCAATCGGCTTTTCCTCTAATAACTCGCTAAGCTCATTGTTTGACGCCTTCCGCCTTGCGCAAGGCCTTTATCAGTTCCGGGTTCACCTGCGCTGCCGCCGCCGGATGCACAGACAGCTCATCTGACGGGACCACGCTGCGTAGGTTGGCCATAATGCTATTACGGTGATGTCATACCAATTGTATGATCTCTTACCCCTCACTCACCGCGTTTACGATGACAGGAACGAAAATCGCTGATGCGATGTTTCGATCCAGTCACCGAAACGCTCGCATCACATGTTGCACACGGTATCAGTGCGGCTGCAATCAGTCCCTCACACACTCCCCACCGTCTTCAGCCGTGCCCTCGGGTGGATTTCCGCCTGGGCGAGCACCGGCGTCTCCCTCCGGAAGCGTTCGATGATCTGGCGCACGAAGGGGCGCGCATGGCCGGAGCACACGAAGACCGGCATCTCGCCCATGCGGGCCGCATCCTCGAAGCGCTCGCGCACGCCGCGCACAAACTCCTGCAGCCGCGAGGGCTGCATGGCGAGGTGGCGGTTGTCGGCATCGCCAACGATGCTTTCGGCGAACGCACCCTCCCAAGCCGGTGACATGGTGATGATCGGCAACTGGCCGTTGCCTTGGGTGTATTGCGCGCAGATCTGGCGACCGAGGCGCGAGCGGACATGCTCGACGATGTCGCGCGGGTTCTTCATCGAGCCGGCGGCTTCGGAGATGCCTTCGATGATGTTGCCCAGATCGCGGATCGAGACGCGCTCCGCCAGCAGGAGCTGCAGGACGCGCTGGATGCCGGTGGTCGAGATCATGGACGGCACGATGTCCTTGACCAGTTCGGTGTGCTCCTTGGGCAGTTCCTTCAGCAGCTTCTGGGTTTCGACATGGCTGAGCAGCTCCGGCATGTTGGCTTTCAGCACCTCGGTCAGGTGTGTCGAGATCACCGTGGCAGCGTCCACCACGGTGTAGCCGCGCATCTGCGCCTCGTCGCGCAGCGAGCCGTCGATCCAGGTGGCGGGCAACCCGAAGGTCGGCTCCAGCACATGCTGGCCCGGAAGGTCGACCTGCGCGCCCATCGGGTCCATGCACATGAACTGGTTGGGATAGACCATGCCCTGCCCGGCCTCGATCTCCTTGACCTTGACGATATAGATCGAGGCTTCAAGCGCCACATTGTCGACAATGCGCACGGACGGCATGACAAAGCCGAACTCACCCGCGAGCTGGCGGCGCAGCGCCTTGACCTGCTCGGTCAGGCGGTCCTCGCCCAGCGATCCGTTGACCAGCGGCAAGAGGCCATATCCGATCTCGATCTTGAGATCGTCCATCTTGAGGATGTCGGCCATGGTCTCTTCGCGGGACGGATCGACAGTGGTGCCCGGCCCGCGCCCGGCCATGTCTTGCGCCACCCGCTGCGCGTCCTTGTCGGTCGCAGCGCTCTTGTTGGTCCTGTCAAACTTCCAGGCGAGATAGGCAGCACCGGCAGCGAGCGAGGCAAACGGAATGAACGGGATGCCGGGCAGGATCGCCATCATCCCCATCACGGCAGCCGACATGCCGAGTGCCTTGGGATAGCCAGACATCTGGCGCAGCAGGGCCTTGTCCGCCGCGCCGCGCACGCCTGCCTTTGACACGAGCAAGCCGGCAGCGGTCGAAACGATCAGCGCCGGGATCTGGCTGACCAGACCATCGCCCACCGACAGCATTGTGTAGGTGGTGGCGGCGCTGGAAAAGGACATGCCGCGCTGGGCGACACCGATCAGGATGCCGCCGATGACATTGATGAAGGTGATCAGGATGCCGGCGATGGCATCACCGCGCACAAACTTGGACGCGCCATCCATGGCACCGAAAAAGGACGCTTCGTCCTCAAGCGCCTTGCGCCGCCGCCGTGCCTCGTCCTGGTCGATCAACCCGGCTGAAAGATCGGCATCGATGGCCATCTGCTTGCCGGGCATGGCATCCAGCGTGAACCTGGCCGCCACTTCCGCGATGCGGCCCGAACCCTTGGTGATGACGATGAAATTCACCAGCACGAGGATCACGAACACGATCACGCCAATGACGAAATTGCCGCCCATGATGAAGCCCCCGAAGGCTTCGATCACATGGCCTGCGGCTTGCGGGCCTTCATGGCCATGGGTGAGAATGAGGCGCGTCGACGCGATGTTCAGCGCCAGCCGCAGCATGGTCACGACCAGAAGCACGGTGGGGAACGACGAGAACTCCAGCGGTTCCTCGATGAACAGCGACGTCATCAGCACCAGCACCGACATGATGATCGACACCGCCAGCAACATGTCCAGCACGAGCGGCGGCAGCGGCATGATGAACACCACGAGGATGCCCATGACACCTATGGCGAGCAGCAGGTCAGGGCGGCGGGTCAGCGTGCCCATCTCGCCAAGAGTCGGCAGTTTGAAGCCGCCGCCCTGCGCACGCGGCGTCGGACCGGCTGCCAGCGGCGTATTGCCCGCTGTCACGTCGCTCATTGTCTGCCCCAAGCCCGAAAAGTGATGTTGCCTCGACATCATCCGGCGGCAGTGCGCACGCCGGTTGATAGGCAAATCTTGCCGACAGGATGGTTAATGAAGGCTTAAACGGGAGAGTATTGCGCGCGCTGCGCATCAATCCTCCATCAGGAAACCGCCATCATGCGCCGCAGCGATCCTGCCAAGCGCTGCCCTGAACGCATCCGTCTGGATCAGATCTCTCAGAGCATCGTCAAGAAGGGAACCCGGCTTGCGAGTGCCGATGTCGCCATGCGGCTCGGTGCCAAGCCAGAGATGGGCAAAGCGGTCCAGGGTGACTTCGGCGGCAGGTGCCCGGAGTTCATCGGCAGAGACATTCTTCGTCAGGAAGCCCAGGATCGTGGCGCTGTCCACCAGCGGCAGCGAAGCCGGATCGAGCCCCATCAGGGCGCTGGCCAAGACATGATCAGGATGCCCGGAATTATCCAGCGCGCGTCCGTGGTCATAAAGATGCCGCACGCCGCCCCAGTCGAGATAGGCAGCTGGAAACCGGCTGGCCAGCGCGCTGGCCTCGTCAGCCACATACCAGCGGTTGAGCCCGTCAAAGAAGGCGAACCGGTAATCTGCGCCAATCAGGATCGGCTCCCA
>JANMIB010000185.1:0-2740 GCA_031375605.1 Allobosea sp.
GCACGATCTCGAAGCCATGCCCGATCTCGGCAATGCAGCTCATCAGCTCCATCTCGTCCATGTCGGCTTCGGGTGCCGCGCCCAGTTTCAACACGATCTCCGGCTCGATGCGGGGCTCGAGATACGCCGCCAGCGCCGCATCGCCAATCATGCCCTCCACATGCCTGACAGTGCTGTCATACATGGCGCCATAGACAGGAGCGCTCACGTTGTATTGCGCCCAGATACTCGCATTGGTGAAACCGATCTTGCGGCCGATAACCCGCTCGCCCTGCGCCACACGGCGCGCTGTCACCGCCCGCGAGACACGGTAGGCAAAGGCTGCATCAAACCCCTCCATCCGCTCGCTGAAAGGGGCCAGTTGCTGGCGATTTGAAAGGGCTGACAAGACGTCGTCGGCAATGATGGCTGCGTTTGGCATGGGCTGAGAATAACGTCGCTCCGTCAGTGTGCAACCCGGCACATGGCAGCATCCTCAACAGGATGTTGCTCCAATGCCGGACAGGATCACATGTGCAACGCGCGCTTCTCCACCGCCAGCGCCGCTTCCTTGACAGCTTCCGACAAGGTCGGGTGCGCGTGGCAGGTGCGGGCCAGATCTTCCGACGAGCCGCCGAATTCCATCAGCACCGCGCATTCATGGATGAGGTCGCCTGCGCTGTGGCCGATGATGTGAACACCGAGCACCTTGTCGGTCACGGCATCCGCCAGCACCTTGACGAAACCATCAGTGGCCCGCATCGCCCGCGCCCGGCCGTTGGCCGTGAACGGAAACTTGCCAGCCTTGTAGGCGATGCCTGCGGCTTTCAATTCTTCTTCCGTGTGACCGACGGATGCGACCTCCGGCATGGTGTAGACCACGCCCGGAATGACATTGTAATTCACATGACCTGCCTTGCCCGCCAGGATTTCGGCGACGGCGACACCCTCGTCTTCAGCCTTGTGCGCCAGCATCGGGCCCTTGACCACATCGCCGATGGCGTAGATCCCGGCCACGTTCGTCTCGTAATGATGACCGATGTTGACGCGCCCGCGCTCCATGGCAACGCCAGCGGCTTCAAGCCCGAGCCCGTCCGTATTGGGCCGACGGCCAACTGCGACCAGCACCACATCGGCCTCCAGCACGCTGGCCTCGCCGCCAGCCGATGGCTCGACGGTGACCTTCGCGCCAGCTTTGCCGGGCTCGACCTTGGTGACCTTCGACGACAGATGGAAGTTCATGCCCTGTTTGGCGAGGATGCGCTGAAACTGGCTGGCCACTTCGGTGTCCATGCCGGGCAAGATACGGTCCAGATATTCGACAACCGTGATCTCCGAACCAAGGCGGCCCCAGACCGAGCCAAGCTCGAGCCCGATGACACCAGCCCCGATGATCAGGAGCTTGCCCGGCACCTTGCCAAGCTCCAGCGCACCCGTCGATGTCACCACCGTCTTTTCATCGATCGTGATACCCGGCAGGCTGGCGGGTTCCGACCCGGTTGCGATCACGATGTTCTTCGTCTCCAGCACCTGCACCGAGCCGTCGTCAGCCTTCACCTGCACCTTTCCGGCGCTGAGAATCGTGCCGAGCCCATGGAAGGCATCGACCTTGTTCTTCTTGAGCAGAAAGGCGACGCCGGTGACATTGGCATCCACCGTGTCCTGCTTGTGCAGCATCATCGTTTTCAGATCGAGCTTGGGCTTGGACACCTGGATGCCCAGCGCCTCGAAGCCATGCCCGGCTTCCTCGAACATCTCGGAGGCATGCAGCATCGCCTTGGACGGAATACAGCCGATGTTGAGGCAGGTACCGCCATGGGTCTTGCGCTTTTCGACCACGGCCACTTTCAGGCCAAGCTGCGCCGCGCGGATGGCGCAGACATAGCCGCCGGGGCCGGTGCCAATGACAATGAGATCGTAGGACATGGAGAAACTCGCGACAGGAGGGATCAGGTTGGGTCAACAACAATCATCAGGTGGCGGCAATTGCAAGGAAGACAGGTGCGGCATGGCGGTTCACCGCGCCAGAAGTTGGCGCCGCCCGCGTGACAGCATGGGCTGTTCGACCAGCACATGCAGCGCCAGCGCGACCACAACGGCAGCTACCACGGTCAGCAGATAGGCGGCGAGCGGGCTGGTGTGCGGCACGGCACCTGACACGACCAGCACCTTCACCACGATGGATGCCACGGCAAGATGGCAGATATAGAGCGCATAGGAGGCGGCACCAAGCCGGCCAAGCACGCTGTCAGCCAGGGGCCTGCTGCGCTGCGGCAGCGCCAGAAGCCAGACCATGATCACCGCGTAGAGCGCCAGATAAACCATTGTCATCGTGGCAGGATGGTCAAATGTATCGCCGCGAAATTCAGACCAGACCATCCACGCCAGCACGGCAAAGGCCATGGCTGCTGCTGCATTGATGATGCGCGCATGAGCGCGCAGGTTGACCCGTTCAGACAGCACGGCAATGCCCATGCCGAACAGGAACCCGAAATTATGGGCACCGAAGAACTTGCTAAGAGGGGCCTGGCTGTCAGCCGGGAGCAGCCCGCCCAGGAGAGCCGCAACGCAGCCCATCTGCCACAGCCCGAACACCGCGATACCGATCCGCACGTTCAGGATCATCAGCCCGAAGATGGCATAGAAGATGATCTCGTGATGCAGCGTCCAGGCCGTGCTGACAACGATGGCACCCTGACGCGGGATGAGCAGTGCATCGCGGACAAAATCCCAGACCGTCAGCGCGCGGTCCGCCCCGACA
>JANMIB010000027.1:0-2662 GCA_031375605.1 Allobosea sp.
ACGCCGCTGATCAGCAGCGCGACCCCGATGCCGATGACGGTGACAATAGGCACGCCCGCGTTCTTGAGCGCGTGCTTGAGCAGCATGGAATTGTTGGCGACGCCCTTGGCCTTGGCGGTGCGGATGTAATCCTCTGACAACACATCCAGCATGGAGGCGCGGGTGATGCGCGCGATCAGCGCGATGTAGGCGAGGCCCAGCGCCGTGGAGGGCAGCACGAGGTTGCGCGCCCACGGGCCAAGCCCTTCCGCGATGGGCGTGTAGCCCTGCACGGGCAGCCAGCGCAGTTCGATCGCAAACACATAGATCAGCATGTAGCCGACGACGAAAACCGGGACCGAGAAGCCAACCACCGAGATCACCATCAAGAGACGGTCAACCCAGGTGCCAGCTTTCCATGCTGCCAGCACGCCGAACGTCACGGCCAGCGTCACGGCGATGAGGAGCGTTGTAAGCGCCAGCGACACGGTCGGTTCGAGCCTCTGGCCAACCAGCTTCAGCACAGGCTCGTTTGAAAAGATCGAGATGCCAAGGTCGCCTTGCACGACAAGGCCCGCCCAGCGCAGGAACTGCACCAGCAGCGGATCTTCCAGCCCGAGCTTGCGGCGGATGCCATCGATCTGTTCGGGCGTGGCGTTGTCGCCTGCGATGATCGCCGCCGGATCACCCGGCGACAGACGCAGCAGCAGGAACACGAAGATACCGACGATCATCATCACGATCAGCGTGGAGAACAGGCGTCTGATGACGTAGGCAAGCATTCAAACGGGCCGATCTTGTTGGGTGGAGGTATTGGGTGGGGTATACTTCTGAAGAAGCACACTTGCTCGTGTCTTCCGGCTCATGTCTCCCACGATCCTCATCCTGAGCCCGTCGACGGAGGAGTTCCATGGCCTCACGCGGTCGGCATCCTTCGACGGGCTCAGGATGAGGACTGCGTGCCATCGACGTTCAAGACGCTTCGCCGAACGTGTGTCCGGCGAAGCGTCAAGAGATGTCAGGCCCGGTCTATGTTCCAGAACGGAACCAGCTCCGGCATGGCGATCAGCCCGCGCAGATTGGCCCGCATGGCGGCTGGCTGGACCCACTGGCCGTAATGCACATGAGGCACGTAGTTCCAGGCATTGTCCTGCATCTGGCGGGCCACAGCCAGGCGCTCGGCCTGGGTGGCGGCACCAGCCCATGAATCGCGCAGCACCTCGTTGCGCTCGTCTGTCGGCCAGCCGAACCAGGCGTTCGCGCCCGTCGAGGAATGGCCTGCCAATGCAACCGGATTGGAATAGGCGCTTCCGGAGGCAGAGGTGAAGAAGATGTTCCAGCCGCCCTGATCTGGCGAATTGCGGTTGGCGCGCCTCGCAACCACTCCGCCCCAGTCGCTTGTGACCAGTTCGACATTGACGCCCGCCGCTTTCAGCCATTGCTGATACAGCAGCCCAGCATTGCTCATGTGCTGCACGTTTGATGCCGAGAGCAGCACCACCGGGCGTCCATCATAGCCAGATTCCTTGAACAGCTGGCGGGCGCGGTCGATGTTCTGCCCGGACTTGAACCAATCGGTGTTGGTGTCGTTTTCCATGGGCGTGTTGCACGCGAAGATCGAGCCGCAGGCGCGGTAGTATTTCTCGTTGCCGAAGGTTGCCTTCATCACCTCGGTGGGGTGGGTGAGGTGCAGCAGAGCGCGGCGGGCCAGCACATTGTTGAACGGCGGATGGAGATGGTTGATGCGGGCCCAGCCCATGTTGCCGGACTGGTTGAGCACCTGAACCTTGATGTTCCGGTCCGCTTCCAGCGTGTCGATGATGTCCAGCGATGGCCATTCGACAAAATCGATCTCGCCAGCCAGCAGGGCGGAGGCCTGGGTCTGCGGATCGGCCATGTTCTCGAGGATGATGCGTTCCATCTTCGCGACCTTGCCGCCCGAGAAGAACGAGGCGGGTTCGGTGCGCGGCACATAGTTCGGGTTGCGGTCATAGACATAGCGCGCGCCCTGGCGACTTTCCCCGCGATTGTAGATGTAGGGGCCTGAGCCGATGTATTCGCTGATCTGGGTTTGCGGATCGGTTGAGGCCTCCTTCTCGCGCATGATGAAGCAGACATTGGTGGAGGTCTTGGCCAGCCAGTCGATGAGCAGCGGATAAGGCTCGCGCAGCACGATGCGGAAGGTCTTGTCATCGACCACGGGCGTGTCCGTCACGCGGCGGAACAGATGCTGGCCACCGCCATCGCGTGCCGCCCAGCGGCGGATCGAAGCCACGCAATCCTTCGATGTCACAGCCTCTCCGGACGTGAAGCGCAGGCCGTCGCGGAGCACGAAGGTATAGGTTTTCTTGTCATCGGAGATATTGAAGCTTTGCACCATCTGGGGCTGGGGGCGGCTCTCGGCGTCGATGCCGAACAGCGTGTCGTAGATCAGGCCGCCATGGTAGGAGGCCATGTTTGCCGTGGTCCAGATCGGATCGAACGTGGCAAGATCGCCGTGCATGACCGCACGCTGGGTCTTGGCGCGTGAGGGTGTGCTTTGCGAAAACACCACCGACGGGGCGACGATGAGGCCGGCAGCTGCCGCGCCTCCTTTCAGGATTTCACGACGTGTCGACATGCAGCTAACCTCCCAAGGCATTATCTGCGCAATGACCTTTGCAGGCACAGTACCGCACACATG
>JANMIB010000280.1:0-5879 GCA_031375605.1 Allobosea sp.
TCCTGATCTTCCTTCGACAGCTTGTCGAACGAACGCTTCGACATCACCAGCACTTCTGGCGACAGCGAGTGCTCGGTCGTCGAATAGAACTTCGAAACCTCGAAGTGCTTGGTCGAGTCGAAAGAGGGCCAGTTGTTTTCAGCGCCATCGATCACGCCGGTCTGCAGCGCGGAATAGACCTCGCCGAAAGCCATGGGCGTCGCATTCGCGCCAAGCGCTGACACCAGCGCCACGAACATGTCCGACTGCTGCACCCGGATCTTGAGGCCCTTCATGTCGTCTGGCTTCGTGATCGGCCGCTTGGAGTTGTAAAACGAGCGCGACCCGGAATCGTAGAAAGCAAGGCCGATCAGATCGTGCTTTTCGAACTCCTTGAGAATGCTGTCGCCAATCGGCCCGTCCATCACCTTGCGCATATGGTCGACCGAACGGAAGATGAAGGGCAAGGACGGGATGTTCGTTGCCGGGATCAGGTTGTTGAACGGCGCCATGTTGATGCGGTTCATGTCGATGACGCCAAAGCGGGTCTGCTCGATCGTGTCTTTTTCGGTGCCAAGCTGGCCCGAATGGAACACGTTGATCTTGAGGCGGCCCTTTGTGCGCTCTTCGAGCAGCTTGCTGATATGACGGACAGCCTCGACGGTAGGATAGTCGGTCGGGTGAATGTCCGTTGATCGAAGCGTTGTCTGGGCATTGGCCGAGGTGCTGATGCCCGCGCCAATTCCCGCGGAACCAAGTCCTGCGAGCGCCACGATGGCCGCCGCACAGCCGAGCAGTTTTCTGCGTAAAACCATGTCTTCTCTCCCTTGTTTGCCTCGCTGCTTGATTGCGGCGATGTCCATTGGTTCAGGGCGGATGTTGTCCACCTGTCGTTGACTGAGATCAGATCACACCCATCCTCAGTTGGCCGTCAGATCCGAAATCTGCCAGCACGGCATCCCCGGCGCGGACCATGTGGATGCCGGTTATTGCCCCTGTGGAAACAAGGTCGCCCGCCTTCAAATGCAGGCCGCGCGCCTCAAGATGTTCAATCAGAAACGCCACAGCCTCAAGCGGACCGCCCTTGATGCGGGCAGCGTCGCCAACGCCAACGATGTCGCCGTTGATGGACATGCTGGCCTTCAGATCTTCATTTGCCCGCAGGCGCCAGTTCGCAATGGCAGGACCCATGACGACACCATCATTGTTGCCGCAGTCTGCTGCCACGGCGAACGGCCCAAGTTCATTGATGGCCGCAAGCGGGCTTCCCGCCAGTTCCATCCCGATATGCAGCGTGCCGATCAGGTCCGCCGCTTCATCCGGTGTTGGCATGCGCCCGAACGCCGGAACATCGACAGCCATGACGGCGATGAACTCGGCTTCGACCGCTGCAAAGCCGCCGCCAATGACCGACCAATCTGAGACTTGCCAGTCGGCAGCTTGCCCGGTGGCGCGCGCATCAACGAACCGGCTTTCAAACACCGGGCCGCTCAGGCGTTCGGCGCCGAAGGCCTCGCGAAACGGAGCGGCGGTCATGGCGACCTTCCACCCGACAACGCGTTCACCGCGTGTGCTGATCTGCGCCATCTGGACCGCGTAGGCAGCCGCCCTGTCGTGAGGAAGTTCGCTCGGGAACCCGTCAAGGTGCAGCCGCGCCTTGCGGGCTGCGACAAAGGTTGCCGCAATCATGTAGCTGCTTCCTGTTGCGTTCGGTTTTTGCGCAAGTGGCTTGCCATTCATACTGGTATGGTAGTATCCATTGAAATGGCAAGCAAGCGCTATGTTTGAAGCTGACATGACAAAAACGACGCCTGGAAACGAGCACCGACCGCATGAACTTTCACATTGCCCCTGACACCGGCAGCGCCGCACGGCAGATTGAACGGCAGTTGCGTGCGTCCATCATTTCGATGGAGCTTCCGCCGGGCACGCGGCTTTCGGAGACGGAGTTTGCGGAGAAGTTCGGGGTGTCCCGCCAGCCGGTGCGCGAGGCGTTGATCGCACTGGCGCGCGCCGAACTGGTGTCGATCCTGCCGCAGCGCGGAACCACTGTCGTGAAGATTTCGGCCGACCGGATGATGCAGGCCCGCTTCATTCGCGAGCAGATCGAGGCCGGTGTCGCGCGCCGCGCCTGCGAAGTGCAGGTGAGCACGACAGACCATCAGATGCTGGATGAACTCATCCGCCGGCAAGACGAGGCCCTCTCGCGCGACGATATAGAGGGCTTCAAGATTGCAGACGAACGCTTCCACCAGAACCTCGCCCGTGCAGCCGGTCTTGAACTGGCATGGCAGACCATCGGCGACATAAAGGCGCATCTTGACCGGGTCTGCCACCTGACACTGACCAATGCCCAGGCGATGCGCCCGCTGATCGGCCAGCACCAGAAAATCCTCGAAGCTGTGCTCAGCCGTGATGCTGATGCCGCAGAGCAGGCAATGCGTTTTCATCTGACCGAGATCCTGCGCGCACTGCCAGTGGTGATGGCAGAGCGGGCCGATCTCTTCGGGTGATCAACCGCAAATCCGGACATTCCGGACAGGCCTTCGCCGACAGACAAGACATGGAAACAGACCAGATGGAAACAGGCATGGACGTCAGGCATTCGGTGCATCCAACACAAGCCGAGACCTTCGGAACCGCGGATTTGCGCAAGCATTTTCACATCAGCGACATGTTTCCGGCAGACGGCGTCTCATGCGTCTATCTCCACGAAGACCGCATGATGGTCATGGGCTGCAGCCCGCACAAGGCCGCCGTTTCATTCCCCCAAGCGATCGCCGCCACCTTGCGTGCAGAATTCCTGCTTGAACGCCGCGAGCTTGGTGTTTTCAATGTGGGCGGCAAAGGCCATGTCATGGTCGATGGGGCAAGCCATGCGCTTGATCGCCTTGATGGGCTCTATGTCGGGCGCGGGGCACGGGACATTGCCTTCCGGTCAGATGACGCGGCCCATCCGGCCAAGTTCTACATGAACTCGGCTCCGGCCCATGTGGCGCATCCGCATGCGCTGCTGAAGGCAGCTGACCTCAAAGGCGATATGCTCGGAGCGCAGGAAACGGCCAACCGCCGCGTGCTCACCAAATACATCCATCCCGGCAATGGTCCCAGCTGCCAACTGGTCATGGGCATCACGACGCTTCAGGAGGGCAGCATCTGGAACACCATGCCAGCGCACCTGCATGACCGGCGCATGGAGACATATCTTTATTTCGATGTGGCACACGACGCGGCCGTGATGCACTTCATGGGCCGGCCGGATGAGACCCGCCATATCGTCATGCGCAACGATGAAGTCGTGGTGTCACCGCCATGGTCGATCCATTCGGGCGCAGGCACCAAGGCCTATTCCTTCGTCTGGGCGATGGCAGGCGAGAACCAGGCCTTCACGGACATGGACGCAGTGCCCGTCGGAGCGCTGTTGTGACCCGGACGCCGTCGCTGTTCGATCTGTCCGGACGGACAGCCATTGTCACCGGTGCCAACACCGGCATCGGGCAGGCCATCGCTGTGGGATTGGCCTCGGCGGGTGCTGCCGTGATCGCCGTCGGCCGCTCCGCCATGGACGCAACAAAGCTGAAGGTGGACGGGACCGGATCGCCATTTCTGGCCATCAAGGCAGACCTCGCATCGACCAGGCCCATCGCTGGCCTGATCGATCAGGCGCTGGACTGGCGCGGCGGCATCGACATACTCGTCAACAATGCCGGCATCATCAGGCGGGCGGATTCAATCGATCTGACCGAACAGGACTGGGACGACGTCATGGACGTCAACCTCAAGAGCCTGTTCTTCCTGTCGCAGGCCGCTGGCCGTGTCATGCTCACCCAGCCAACAGGCGGGCGCATCATCAACATCGCCTCGCTGCTCTCATATCAAGGAGGCATCCGCGTCGCCTCCTATACAGCAGCGAAGCATGGCGTTTCGGGCATCACCAAGATCCTCGCCAACGAATGGGCCGCCAAGGGCATCAACGTCAATGCCGTCGCGCCCGGTTATATCATCACCAACAACACCGAGGCTTTGCGCAACGATCAAGAGCGAAGTGCCACGATCCTGGCGCGGATTCCGGCAGGCCGCTGGGGCGAGGCACAGGACATTGCGGGCGCTGTCACATTCCTCGCGTCAGACGCAGCGCGCTATGTGCACGGCATAACACTCCCGGTCGATGGCGGCTGGCTCGCCCGTTGATCATGCCGGAAAACATGCCAATCCGCATGTGGTGATGGCAAGACCAAGCCTGTATGTGTTCGTCCAAAGCGAAGAGCAACGTCATTTGGGACGCCGCGATCATACTGAAGCATGGTTTAACGCTATGTCACGTCAGATCATGTCACATGGGTCGGCAAAGGCATGATTGCGTCATCCATGCTTTGCAGTTTGGGCTTTTCAAGACCCGGCACAGGACGACTTCATACATATCCGATTCTGATCGATGAGACCGGGACAATCCTCGCCGGCCACGGCCGCGTGGAGGCGGCAAAGAGCCTCAATCTTGCCGAGGTTCCTTGCCTTCGCATCGAGACCATGAGCCCGGCGGAGAAGCGGGCTTATGTGATCGCAGACAACAAGCTGGCACTGAATGCGGGCTGGGACGAGGAGTTGCTGGCTTCCGAGCTGCAGGGTTAGCTCGCCGACGACCTCGACTTCGATATCGGGATCACAAGCTTCTCGATTGCCGAGGTTGACAGCCTGATCGAAGGATTGACGCTGGTGGAGGTGGGTGACCCTGCCGAAGATCGGTTGCCCGACACTGCTCTGGCACGTTGCAAGCCCGGTGACATCTGGGCTCTGGGACCGCATCGGCTGATCTGCGGTGACGCACTAGACCCGAAGGTTGTTGCAGCCCTCATGGATTGCGAGAGAGCGCAGATGGTCTTCACCGATCCACCCTATAACGTCCCGATCGACGGCCATGTCGGCGGACTGGGAAAGACGAAGCACTGCGAGTTCGCCTTTGCGTCGGGCGAAATGAGTGAGGCTCAGTTCACCAGCTTCCTCGCAACAGCCTTCGTCAATATGCGAGATCATTCCGCCGATTGCTCGATCCACTTCATCTGCATGGACTGGCGGCATATGGCTGAGATGCTGGCGGCGGGTACTCCGGTTTATAGACCGCTCAAGGATCTGATTGTCTGGGCCAAGGACAATGGCGGCATGGGCACATTCTACCGCTCACGCCATTAGCTGATCTTTGCCTTCAAGAACGGCACCGCACATCAACACATTCGAACTTGGGCAGCACGGCCGACACCGCACCAATGTCTGGCAGTACAAGGGTGCCAACAGCTTCCGTGCCGGGCACATGGATGAACTCACGCTGCACCCCACCGTCAAGCCTGTCGGTATGATCGCTGACGCCATCAAGGATGTCTCCGGGCGCAGCGACATTGTACTTGAATCTGTTTAGCGGCTCGGGCTCGACGTTGATCGCGGCGCACAAGACGGCGCGGCGGGCCGAGCTTGATCCGGTCTACTGCGACCGGATCATAGCCCGATGGGAGACCTATGCGAAGGACGAGGCCGAACTGGTCGCCTGCGGTCTTCCCCTGCCCGCCCAGAGCCAGCAGGCTGCGGAGTGACAGCACATGAGCCGCAAGCCTGGACAAGACCTCCCTGCCCTGCACGCGCCTGCCGGCCAATCCTACGAGGTTGGTTGCGGCAAGCCGCCGGCCATATCGCGCTTCAGTCCGGGTCAATCCGGCAATCCACGTGGCCGACCGAAAGGAGCCCGAAACAAGATGCCCGCCCTCAACGAAGAGCGGCTCATGAACATCATCCTCACCGAGGCCTATCGCACCATCAAGATCAATGACGGTCAGCGCCAGGTCAGCGTTCCAATGGTGCAGGCCGTTATGCGATCTGTGGCCGTCAATGCCGTCAAGGGCCAGCACCGCTCG
>JANMIB010000320.1:0-7058 GCA_031375605.1 Allobosea sp.
TGCGTCGCGATGGTCACTCGCAACTTGTCTACAAACACGCGATTTCAACCATCATGCCCGGCAGTCCGGTGGCTCTGTTCGAGGGCCATGAGGATGCTGAAAAGGCCTGATACTGGTTCCATATCATCATAGTTCAGAATATTGCGCACAAAACAGGTTCCCACTTTTGTGCGCAATACTTAGGTCAGACGGCCTGGCCGTGAAGGTCATAGGCGTCCGCGCGCTCGATCTTCACGGTCACGATGTCGCCCATGCGCAGCGGACGACGTGACGCGACATGGACATGCCCGTCGATCTCCGGTGCGTCCCACATGGACCGGCCCCTGGCGACCGTCGGGCCAGCCTCGTCGATGATGACTTTGATGCGCTTGCCGACGCGGGCTGCCAGAACCTTGGCTGAAATCACCTGCTGCGCTTCCATGAAGCGGCGATAGCGCTGCTCTTTGACCTCATCGGGCACAATCTCAAGCCCAAGGTCATTGGCAACCGCGCCTGTGACGGGCTCGTATTTGAAGCAGCCAACGCGCTCCAGCCGGGCTTCCTTCAGCCACTCCAGCATGAACTCGAAATCTGCTTCGGTTTCGCCTGGAAAGCCGACGATGAAGGTCGAGCGGACGCCAAGATCAGGACAGATTTCTCGCCATTTGCGGATGCGATCAAGCGTCTTTTCCTGATGCGCCGGGCGTTTCATCGCTTTCAACACATGGGGAGACGCATGCTGGAACGGAATGTCGAGATATGGCAGAACCAACCCGTCAGCCATCAACTGGATGACCTCGTCCACATGGGGGTAGGGATAGACATAATGAAGCCTGATCCATGCGCCAAGCTGCCCAAGCTCGCATGACAGGTCAAGGAACTTGGCACGCACCTCTCTGTCCTGGAAACGGCTGCTCGCATAGCGGATGTCGACACCATAGGCGCTCGTGTCCTGGGAGATGACCAGCAGTTCCTTCACCCCGGCCTTGACCAGTTTCTCAGCTTCGCGCAACACATCGCCAGCGGGGCGCGAAACCAGATCACCACGCAGCTTCGGGATGATGCAGAAGCTGCAACGATTGTTGCAACCCTCTGAAATCTTGAGATAAGCGTAGTGGCGCGGTGTCAGCTTCACGCCCTGTGGCGGAACCAGATCAACAAACGGATCATGCAGAGGCGGCAGGGCCTGATGGACGGCCCCCAGAACGCTCTCATAGGCCTGCGGGCCTGTGATCGCCAGCACGCCGGGAAACCTTTCGCGGATCTGTTCCGGCTCTGCGCCCATGCAGCCTGTGACGATGACCTTGCCATTTTCGGACAAGGCCTTGCCGATGTTGTCGAGCGACTCTGCCTTGGCCGAGTCCAGGAAACCGCAGGTGTTGACGATCACCAGATCAGCCCCGGCATGGGTCCGTGTCAGCTCATAGCCTTCGGATCGCAGCGAGGTGATGATGCGCTCTGAATCCACCAGGGCTTTCGGGCATCCGAGCGAGACAAACGAAATCTTGGGGGCGGGGGCGTTCATGGTTTTTTCCGGGGCCAAGGTTTTCCTGGCAACACGTCACGGCCAGAACACTGGAGCGCGTGGTCTGTATCAAGCCGATACAACCCCTTGGACTTTCATCCAAGCACCTTTTGTTGAGACAAGCTTCCATGGACGCGCGGCCGGACCCGTGAGAGTCCAGCCGCGGCACGCCAATGTCAGGCGATCACAGAACCATGAAAGCCGACTGTGGCGCGCGCCAATTGCTCGCCTGCCCAGCCGAACGAGCCGCTGCGCATGTCATCTTCGAGTGTGACTTGGCCCATGATGGCAAGATCACCTGCAGCTTCAGGCTTGGTCTTGAGGATGGCAACAAGTTTGCCATAGCGCGCTTCGCCGATGATGTTGGCTTCTCCACCAAGACGCATCCATCCGGATATGCCACCATTCTGCGCTGCGGCTGAGATGGCATCGCGGTGGGCATCGAGTGCCGTGCGCAGCGTCTGGGCTTCGCTCCAGAGCCGGCCAATGGTTGTGACGGACGAGGCTGCATGTGGCACAGCAGCCATGGCCGGGACGACGGCCAGTGCGCCAGCAGTGGCCACAAGAGCACGACGTGTGAGATTTTGTGTGGTCATGATGATGTCCGATCAGTTTGTGACGGGGTAACAGGCACCGTCAAAATCAGTTTCGGCAGGTGAACGGCACCTATACCAACTGTGACAAGATTGTGGCGAACCGGATGCTGTGGCAGACGTTCGGCGATCGGTTCACTTTGTTGAATTGCGATTATTGCACAACCGGAGCATTAAGACCGTGACACCGTCATCGGTCAATCCAGGTCGGGAGCAGGCTGAAAAACTTTGCTTTATCATATAAATACATCAAATACCTGATAAACTCTCCTATCAATATAAGTTCCATAATATGTCTTATGCGAATCTTTGCCACGAGTTTGAGGTACCCTTTTCAATCCACTTCGGGTTTGCATCTGCCAGATCATCCTTGACCTGAAGCAAGCATGGAAATGCCGCCATTCAAGCTGCAATCCATCAGAGAGGCGTTGCCAGCATACACTGGATGACTCTGGCGCTTGTGTTGGTTAGAAGCAGCCATCTGATCCATCTTCCTTGCCAGGGGCAACTGCCATGACCGCGATCATCGATATCACTGCGCGCGAAATTCTTGATTCCCGCGGCAATCCGACTGTCGAGGTTGATGTCATCCTCGAGGATGGTTCGATGGGCCGCGCAGCTGTTCCCTCTGGCGCATCAACCGGGGCACATGAGGCCGTCGAGCTGCGTGACGGTGACAAAAAGCGTTATGGCGGCAAAGGCGTGCTCAAGGCCGTGGCTGCTGTGAACGAAACCATTGCGGAAGCACTGGTTGGCATGGAGGCCGAGGAACAGGTCTTGATCGACGAGACGATGATCGGTCTGGACGGCTCGAAGAACAAGAAAAAGCTTGGTGCCAACGCCATCCTTGGTGTGTCGCTTGCCGTCGCGAAGGCCGCAGCCGATGCGTCAGCCCTGCCCTTGTATCGCTATGTGGGTGGCACACAGGCCCGTGTCCTGCCTGTGCCGATGATGAACATCATCAATGGCGGTGCACATGCCGACAACCCGATCGACTTCCAGGAATTCATGATCATGCCGACGGGCGCGCCATCCGTGGCAGAAGCCGTGCGCTGGGGCTCGGAGGTGTTCATGACGCTGAAAAGCGCGCTCAAGAAGGCTGGCCACAACACGGCGGTGGGCGATGAAGGCGGCTTTGCGCCAAATCTGGCTTCGGCTGAAGCTGCGCTTGATTTCGTCATGGAGGCCATCTCGTCAGCCGGTTTCAAGCCGGGCAAGGACATGCACCTCGCACTGGATTGCGCTGCCACGGAATTCTTCAAGGACGGCGTCTATGACTATCATGGCGAGGGCAAGAAGCGCTCCATCGATGAGCAGGTCCAGTATCTCGCCAAGCTTGCGAAGGACTATCCGATCATCTCCATCGAGGACGGCATGTCCGAGGATGACTGGGCGGGCTGGAAAGCTCTGACGGAGCTGATCGGTGCCAAGGTTCAGCTTGTGGGCGATGACCTGTTCTGCACCAATGTCGAGCGACTGACCAAGGGCATCAAGGGCGGCTACGCCAACGCCATCCTGATCAAGGTGAACCAGATCGGATCACTGACCGAAACACTGAATGCGGTCGACACCGCACAGCGCGCGGGCATGCGCGCCGTGATGTCGCATCGCTCGGGCGAAACTGAGGACGCCACCATTGCCGACCTCGCCGTCGCCACCAATTGCGGACAGATCAAAACGGGTTCGCTCTCCCGCTCTGACCGCACGGCCAAATACAACCAGCTCATCCGCATCGAGCAGGAGCTTGGCCCGCAAGCCAGATATGCCGGCAAGGCTGCCTTGAAGGCCCTCGCCTGATCACATCAGAGCCTTGGGCAATGCTCATGGGCGTGCACGCTTGCCATGCGCGGTCGTGCATTCACTTTTTCATGGCAAGATGTCATATGTGTTGAACGCATAGCGGACACACATGGCTTTTCTCCTCAACCTTTCCCGGCGCCACCTTGCCATGATCGGCATGGCGCTGTGCATGATGATCTATGGCGCGAACTTCGTCCTGAGCCGCCATGCCGTCCTGAATGGACTGTCGGCTCACGATCTTCTCGCCTTGAGGTTCACGGTGGCCGGGCTTCTGCTCATCCATGTGTTTGGACGCAACGGCTGGGCTGATTGTGCCGGTGTCGGATGGCGTCGTGGCCTGATCCTGACAGCCATGAGCGGCTTTCCGATGAGCTATCTCATGCTCATGGGGCTGACGATGGCACCTGCCGCGCACGGTGCGTCAATCGGGCCTGGCACCGTCACGCTGATCAGCATCATAGGCGGTGTTGCGTTGTTCGGCACCAAACTGACCGGACCGCTGATGATGGGTGTTGCCATTGTCATTTCCGGCCTGTGCGCGCTCGCCCTTGCTGGGGCGAAAGCCTCTGCGAACATGCCGAACATGATCTGGGGCGATTTGTGCTTCCTTGGGGTTGGGTTGCTCTGGGGCTGGTATCCCCTCGCCCTGCAACGCTGGAAGGTGGATGGCCTCAAGGCCACGGCCATCGTGTCAGTGGTGTCGATGCTCTATCTGCCGTTTTATGCGGTGTTCTTCTTTCGCGGGTTCGACGTTGCCCCCTGGTATGCGATTGTCTTTCATGGTCTTAACCAGGGCGTCCTGAATGTCGTCGCCGGTTTGTGGATCTGGGCTTGGGCCACGAAAATCCTCGGCGTTGCGGTTGCCGGGCGTTTTCCGCCGATGATACCTGTCATCGGCACAATGCTGGGAATTCCCGTCCTTGGGGAAATACCAGGCGCTATTCAGCTTGTCGGGATCGCCATGATTGTTGGAGGCCTGTTCGTTGCGGCGTGGAAGCCTGCGGACAGGACAGCCGTCGTCAAGGCGTAGGTCTTACTTTCGCTGCTGCTCCCGTTGCGGCTCGCTGACCACCCTGTATTCGACATCCTCGATCTCATCGCGCGATGGTTTGCGCGGCGCACGCTTGCGCCCGGATGCTTGTTGCGGTCTTGCAATGCCTGCGCCTGACAGCAGGCGCTCAATCCGCTTGCGCAAAACAAACGCCGTGACGGCTCCCGCTATCAGCACGACCGGCAAGAGCAGCACGGCAATGGTGCTGACGACCAGGAACAACGCAATGCCAAGGGCAGCGCTGCCCGCTGCCATCAGGCCAAAGGCCCAGTTCGGCATCGTCACGGTCTTCTGGCGCGATTTTCCGCGATATGAGAGGCGCAGCATCCGGCAACATCCAATGTGACACTTGCTGCCACCTCGATATATGTGGCCTTGAGGGCGACCGAAAGCAAGGCCATCCGGTGCCGCAGATCTCCACAGCTAACGGTCTGTCTGATCTCAAGATGAGCAGACGGTTCTTTGGCACGGGGCTATGTTGCTGCCATGAAAGCTGACCGAGACATTGCCCGCCTGATCGAGATCATGGCCGCCCTACGTGATCCCGGCACAGGCTGCCCATGGGATCTGGAGCAGGATTTCTCCAGCATCGCGCCTTACACTGTCGAAGAGGCCTATGAGGTGGCGGACGCCATCGAGCGCGGCGATCTCGGCGACCTGCGTGATGAATTGGGTGATCTGCTTCTACAGGTGGTGTTCCATGCGCGGATGGCGGAGGAACAGGGGAAGTTTGCCTTCCCCGACGTGGTTGAAGCCATCACGGCCAAGATGATTCGTCGTCATCCGCATGTGTTTGGCGAACGGCGGAACTGGACACCTGAAGAGGTCAAGGCATCCTGGAGACGCATCAAGCAGGATGAAAAAGCGGAGCGCAAGGCCGCACGTGAAGCTGCTGGCCACGCACCGGAGCCAACCGGATTGCTGGCCGATGTTTCTGCGATCATGCCCCCCCTCGCCCGTGCCGTGAAACTGCAGGCGAAAGCTGGCACTGTCGGCTTTGACTGGAATGACCCCAAAGCCGTCCTTGCCAAGATGCGCGAAGAGATCGACGAGATCGAAGAGGCACTGGACGCTGGCGACAAAGCCGGGATCACGGACGAAATCGGCGACATGCTGTTTGCCATTGCCAATCTCGCGCGCCATCGCGGAATCGATCCTGACATGGCCTTGTCAGGTACGAATGTAAAATTCATACGCAGATTTACGTATATCGAGACGCAACTTCTGTCGCACGGGAAGGCATTGTCAGACAGTTCGCTCGATGAGATGGATGCGCTCTGGAACGAAGCGAAGCAAGGTGAACGTCGCTAGCTGGTGGTCATCGTGGATGAGGCGTCCTCGCGGACGAAACCCTCACCGCGCTTTTGCTGACGGGAACCGTGCCATGATCCGTTCCTTGCGCTGTGGCTGAACCCGCAGCACGGCGAGGATGCGACCCTTGGTGTCTTCGCGCCGCTCAAGGACTTCGCCTTGCGTGTAGAGCCAGGCCAGGCCAGCACCATCGGTGGGGTCAAGCGTGATCACGTAATTGACCGTGTCGCGCGCGAGCCGGTCCTCGATGCGGGCCAGAAGCGTATCAACGCCCTCTCCCGTCAACGCGGACACAAGCGCAGGGCGGTGTTCGGACGCACGGTTGGTTGCAACTGCAGCCATCTGGTCGTGAACATGGCTTTCCAGCAGGTCGGCCTTGTTCCAGACCTCGATCAACGGGGTCGGCGCCTCGGCATCTGCTCCCGTTTCAAGATTTGCGGATGCCCCCATCACGCCAAGGTCATGCAGGATCGCGGCGACGTCGGCGCTCTGTGCTTCCGTGTCATCATGCGCCACATCGCGAACATGCAAGATCACATCGGCTTCCACCACGTCTTCCAGCGTGGCACGGAAGGCTGCAACCAGCATGGTCGGCAGATCGGAGATGAAGCCCACAGTGTCGGTGAGAATCACTTTTGAACCGTGCGGCAGCTTGATCGCCCGTGCGGTCGGGTCCAGCGTCGCGAACAGCAGATCCTTGGCGAACACATCGGCTCCGGCAAGCCTGTTGAACAGCGTCGATTTTCCTGCGTTGGTGTAGCCGACCAGCGCGACGATCGGGTAAGGCACCTTGGCGCGG
>JANMIB010000054.1:0-1810 GCA_031375605.1 Allobosea sp.
GACAGCGCCAAAGGCATTGAAGCGCTCACGCTCTACCAGCGTTTCCACACCGAAGGTGGCCAGAAGCCGATCGAGCAGCAGGCCGCGCGCCAGACCTTCTTCGCCGGCAAGATGGGATTTTACATGACCACGACGGCAGCGATCCGCTCGTTCAGGGTCGAGGTCGGCAGCCGTTTCGGTCTCGCCACAGCACCGTTGCCGCTGATGTCGCCCGATGCCACCATTTCCAGCGGCGGCATGATTGCGGTGATCCTGACCAAGGACGCGGCAAAGCGGCGGGCGGCCATGGATTATCTGCTGCACGGGACCAATGCCGAGTCGCAGGCTTTCATCGTGCTCAACACGGGCTACATGCCGTCGAACACCGGCTCGCTGCGGGCAGACCTGCTGGGTGACTTTTATCGCGAGAACCCGGCCTTCTACACCAGCGTCACGCAGATCCCGCGCGCCCGCGCATGGCTGGGCTGGCCAGGCGAAAACGCCGTGCGGATCGGGCGGGTTGTGCGCGATCAGATGACGGCGCTGGCAAATGCGCAGAAGGACCCGAAGCAGACGCTCGCCGACATGGCGCGCGAGGTCAGGGCATTGTTGCCGAAAACGCCTTGAGAGATGGCTTCCCGGCAAAGTGCGCGGCGATCGCCCCAACGCCGCGCTCGCCTTTTCCTGCGGCGGCATTCCTGGACTGGATGGTGCAATGGCTCTCCACGCCCAAACGGCAGATCGGACGCCTTCGTCGCGTTCGGTCGTTGACGGCCAGGTCAATGCCGACGATCGCTGCCCTAAGCTGAGTTGCGTAAGCTGAGGTCGGAGCTGCATCGAAAGTGCGGTCGCGCAGGCCTTGGAAACCGTCAACATGAAGAACATGCCGACCTGTCACACTGCACCCGCTGGTGTTTTATTTGGTCATGAACAAGGCGCGCATGTCTTTTGACACAGCAAGACATTCAATCCGTTTATAGAAGGCGAAGCTCTTCTCGTTCACCGAGGACGCCATGAGCAGCATCAACATCACATCAAGCCAGTCGGTTGGCGTTGTTCTTGTCGTTGAGGACAATCCGATCATTGCCCTCGACATCGAGGACATTCTGCACGGCATGGGTGCTGAACGTGTCATCATATGTCAGACATGCGCGGATGCGTTACGGACACTGGAATTTGTTGATATTCACTTCGCCCTGCTGGATGTTCATCTGCATGACGAAACGAGCTTCGATGTCGCAAAAGCCCTGCAACACGCAGGAAAAACGTTCATGTTCGTCTCGGCATCGAGTCCATATGGTGAAGTCATCTTTGGCATAAAGGATGTCGAATATCTGCCAAAACCGTTTTCGGCGGCACAACTCACGGCTGCCTTGGCCCGGATGGTATCAACTGCAGAACTCGTGGCAGCGTGATGCAAGAACGCTTGCGGCGGTATCGTTGCGAAAACGTCCTGTGGGCCGGTCATCGCATATGTGTGGCTCCTCGGCCTCGACGCGCTTCAAATATGGAACTGATCGCCCTTGGTGAGACTGACTTCAGCGAAGCACACGTTCACGGCGACGCCGGTTGGTTGGACAGCACTTCGCCTGAAGCGCCTTGCTCAAGTCCTGCCGCAGTGCTTGCGCCGAAATGGCTCTTGAAGCGCGCTTCAAGGTCATCCGGCATCGAGGTATAGAGAACTGACGCTCCCGGTTCGCCCAGCACATCGGCGATCTTGTCGGCTGTCATCTGGCCGGCGAGGATGAACAGGGTCGCGCTGACGCCCGATGTCCGTGCGCCGAGATCCTTCATGAACGTGTCGGAAATGCCGTAGTCGGAGAAATAGCCG
>JANMIB010000427.1:0-4431 GCA_031375605.1 Allobosea sp.
TTCGAGGCGCGGCACCGCGCGCTCTATGGCTTCACGCTTGAGGCGCCGGTCGAATGTGTGACGCTGCGGGTCGAGGCTGTGGGGAACGTGGCCCAACCTCCGCGCCAGTCCTTGCCGCAAGGGACGGGCGCGCGGCCTTCATCGGCCCATGTGATGAACGTCGAAGGGGCACAGGCCGAGGTTCCGGTTTACGAGCGTGCCACATTGGGGGCTGGCGACAGCTTTGCCGGGCCGGCCGTGGTTTCCCAGCTTGATGCCACGACACTCGTGCACGCCGGCTGGAGGGTCGAGGTGCAGCAGAGCGGGGCCCTGATCATGACCAGCCAGACTCCCTGACCTGTTGCCGTTTTCCCGACTTTCTGCCGCCATCCTCATCTGCAGGACAAGACCATGAACACGACCTTGAACACCGCAGATGATCTTGGCCGGGTGCTGGCCCATGTCGACGCCCGCCGCGATGAGTATGTCACGCGGGTGATGGATTATGTGCGCCATCCCAGCATCAGTGCGCAGGACATCGGCATTGCACAGGTCGGGGCCATCCTGCTGGACATGCTCGGCAGGCTTGGCCTTGAGGCGCAATCCATCCCCACCGCCCGCCATCCGATGATCATGGGGCGGTGGCATGGCAGGCCAGGCGCGCCCACGGTCATCCTCTACGGACACTATGACGTCCAGCCGCCAGAACCGCTCGAGCTGTGGCACAGCCCGCCCTTTGAACCCACGATCCGCGATGGGCGGATCTATGCGCGCGGCATTGGCGACAACAAGGGCCAGCATTTCGCCCAGCTGATGGCCATCGAGGCTCATTTCGCCGTCACTGGCACGCTGCCATGCAACGTCATCGTTTTGCTGGAGGGCGAGGAGGAGATCGGCTCACCCCATATCGCCCAGTTCGTGCAGGAGCATCGGGACAAGCTGAAGGCGGATCTGGTCGTCACGGCAGATGGTCCGTTGCACATGTCCGGGCTTCCCATCGTCACCTTCGGGGTGCGCGGTGTCGCGTCCTTCGAGCTTCGCGCAAAAACCGCGAGCCGTGACATGCATTCCGGCAACTACGGGGGGGTGGCACCCAATGCCCTATGGAAACTGGTGCATCTGCTCGGCACCATGAAGAATGAGGCTGGGGAGATCACCATCGAGGGCCTTCATGACCATATCATTCCGCCAACAACCGCCGCGCGCGAGGCGGCGGCGACCTTGCCGCTCGATCTCGCTGGCATCATGTCCGATCTGGGGCTGAAGCAGCTTGATGCGCCAGCCAGCCGGCCTTTCTACGACCGGCTCATGTTTCATCCGACATTGACGATCAATGGCTTGCATGGCGGCTATGGCGGCGGCGGCAGCAAGACGGTGCTCCCGGCAAGTGCAGTCGCCAAATGCGACATCAGGCTGGTGGAGGCCATGACGCCTCAGGACGTGTTCGCCCGTGTGGCCGCCCATGTGGCGAAGCATGCGCCTGACGTGGAATTCGTGCCGCAGGGCGGGATGCTGCCCTCCAAGACAGCGGTCGACTCGCCCTATGCTCCAGCCGTCATTGCGGCGTCGCGCCTGGGCAATGGTGTTGACCCTCTCCTGTTTCCGCTGCTTGGCGGCAGCCTGCCTGATTACGTGTTCACCAAGATCCTGGGCCTGCCCGCCTTCGGAACGCCCTATGCCAATGCGGATGAGGCCAACCACGCGCCCAACGAAAACCTCAGTCTGGACTGTTTCCACAAGGGCATCCGCACGGGCGCGGCCCTGCTGAGCGAGCTTGGGAAGATGCGGGTCTGACTGCGCTTCTGCTTAGAGCGTGTTGGCCACCAGCACCTTGCCGATGGCGGCTCCGCTTTCCATCAGTTCATGCGCCGCGGCGATCTGGGCGAGGGGAAACACCGCCGCGACCGGATGAACGAGCCTGCCACATTCAAGCAGGGCCGTCACATCGCGGATGCCGGCCCTGGCCCGTTGATGTGTGAGCAGCATGCCCTGCACGAAATGCAGCGTCACGCCCTTCATGGCAAAGGCATAATAGGGCAGGGCGGGTTCGCGCACCCGGCTGGAGGAATAGCTCGCGATCACCCCGCAGGGCCTGATGACGGCATGGTCGATGGCGAGGTTCTCGCCGAAATCCACCTCGATGATCCGGTCCACCCCGCGTCCTGCCGTCAGCGCCAGCACGGCTGCGACAACATCCTCGTTGCGGTAATTGATCGTCGCATCCGCGCCCAGCTTTTGCGCATGCTCCACCTTTTCCGGCGAACTGACCGTGCAGATGACGCGCGCGCCGTTCCATGCCGCAAGCTGGATGGCATAGGCGGCCACAGCTCCCGCTCCGCCATGGACCAGGACATCCTGTCCCGTCACCGGCCCGTCGCGCAGCACGGCATCATGGGCGGTCATGAACGGCACGCCAAGGCAGGCACCGGCTTCGAAGCTGACGCCTTGCGGCAGCGGGACCGCGTGGTCATGATGCACGACAGCATAATCCGCTGCGGCACCATTCGGCGAGGCGTGGAAAATCCAGACGCGCTGGCCGATCCGGTCCCTGGGCACGCCCGGCCCGACATCGGCGATGACACCGGCCCCATCCGAATGGGGTATCACGCGCGGAACCGAAAGGCGCTGGCTCAACCAGCCCGCGCGTTTCTTGACGTCGTGGGGATTGACCCCCGAAACATGCACGCGCACCAGCACCTCGTTCGGTCCCGGAACCGGACGCGGGAGTACGCCGACCCGCATGACGTCCGCCGCAGCGCCGCAGCTTTCATACCAGGCGGCCTGCATCATCTGCGCCATGGACTCAGGCCAGCGCCGCATCGACGATGCGGGAGGCTTCGCGCAAGGCACCGAGATAGCGGTTCTGGCCGCGCACGAGCTGTGTCTTCACAAAGCCGGCCTGCACGGGTTCAGCAGCGGCAAGGTCGCGCGCGGCTGCCAGCGTCGGCAGGGGCGGGCAGGCATAGGCGGGATCATGCCTGAAGCGCGCCTGCTGGGTGAAGTTGATCGGCACAAGCACGCGGGCAAGCCTCATCAGCGCCTCGTTGGCGCGGGCCTGCGTCAGCGTTCTCGCGCTGATCCCGGTGTAAAGCTGATCGAGCTTTGCAGCGAAGATCTCCGTCGCCTTGCGCGATGGCGACAGGTCGAACGCCGCCCCGGCCGCCGTCTGGTAGCCGTCAATGGTCAGGAGGAATTCAGCCACGCCCGCGCGCCAGTCAACCGGCAGGTAGTCGGCATTGGCATGGCGCAGCACCGACAGCAGATAGATCCGCATGTCGGTCATCAGGACATTCCTGTCGGCGATGTCGAGGGTGTCGTTCTCGGTGTGCCAGGCGATGTTGCCGCCGCAGCCGGACACCGCATAGTAGTTCTTCTCGGCCCTGAGCGTGTCCGGCATCGTGGACGAGAGCATGAAATAGCTCGAAATGCCGATGTTGTTGAAGGAATAGTCACCGGCCTGATTGGGCCGCTTGAACTTCGGTTCCTGCCCGGCGATCTCGGAAATAATGGCTGACACATGCGCGCGGGCTTCGGGCATGCAGGTGGTCTGGTGATAGCTCGTGGCCCAGCGGCAGCCGGGTGAATCGCAGTTGATCTGGGCCACGCAGGCCTCGTCCAGATCAGCGGCGAAATGGTCGGCGAACCAGGTCGAGCCCGCATAGCGGCCAGTCGAATGGCCCGGCCACCAGGCGATCCGGACGGAGCGCCGCAGTTGCCCCTTGTTGTCGTGCAGCACCCGCGCCAGTTCCAGAAGCGTCGCATCGCCCGTGGCGTTGTCGCCGATGCCGACCTCCCATGAATCGTAATGGCCATGGACGAGCACGAAGCGCTCAGGTTCCGTGGTTCCGGGGATGGTGACGACCGGCACCTTCTGGGCAAACCAGCCTTCCAGCATCTCGGTCGAAACCGTCGCGGTCTGGCCTGTTGCGGCAGCTGCGATCAGCTCCATCCCGTCGTGGTTGTTGACCGCGACCACCGGAATCTTCGGCTTGCGCGGCAGATCGTCCAGATCGGGCGAGCCCCAGATGGTGGTGCAGGTGCCCCAGTGAATGTCGATGCCCGGATTGACCGCGATGACGGCCTTCGCGCCCCATTCCTCCAGCAGCGAGCAGGTGCCGGGGTTGGCGAAACCGTTGAGGATCGCGATCTTGCCACCCACCCGTGTCGGCCCATATGTGTGGCCAGCCTCGCCGCCGTCCTTGCCGCCATCCTTGAAGATCTCCTTTGGATCGCGTGTGTAGGACCGGAACATCTCCTCATCCGCATCCAGATAGACAAGCTGCCCTGAAAGACCGGCTGGCACGGATGACGACATGGATGGCGGCTTGGCGCGGAAGGTCTTGCCGCCCAGCCTGACCGAGGCGTCGAGCGGCACCGACAGGAAGATGGTCGGCTCGTGCATCTGAAAGGGGATGCCGAGCTTCTTCAAGCGTTCGCCGATGGCATCGGCTC
>JANMIB010000465.1:0-9902 GCA_031375605.1 Allobosea sp.
CCGCGCAAGTTCATGGGTTTCCGCATCAAGGGTCTCCGGCGTCTTCTGGCCCAGGTTCGCGGGCGGACGGTCGATCTGATCATGACATTCGATCAGTCTGTCCCGAGGCTGTCGGCAGCCGTCAATCCGGGCATGTTCGCGCTTTACGCGGTGCCTGCGGTCAATCTCTTCAAGAAATCCACGGATCGCATTCCCATCAAGTCCAGCCAGCACGAATATCAGGTCATCCCTGACCGCACGCAATATCTCAGCTTCGAACCGCACAGGCTCGTTGACGTGTTTCTGCACCATGCCGGCCAGAAGCAGAAGCAGCGCGTCCAGCCCATCTACCGCTCGACGCTGGAGCCGCCGAATGAGAACCGGCAGATCTTCTTTTCAAGTCGCAGGCTTGAACGCAAGCGCACGACCCAGGAGCGGCGCGGCGACGGCGTGGGGCGCTATGCCGGGGCTGACATGTATATCTCGATCAGCCCGCCCGGTGGCGGCGAGATCAAGGACAGCAAGCCCGAAATCTCCACCGTGGCCTATTGTTCCAACCGTCACCTTGCCGAATATCTCCCGGTCGGGCGCGGCGGCACGGATTTCCGGTTCAGGGACAACACGTCGCTTGATGTGATGGCAGTCATCCCGCCCACCGCGCCGCGTGAATCACCGATCATGTGGCGTCACGAGATTCCGCAGCAATCTAGCGTGGGGCGCATTGCCTGGCAGGTCATCAACATGCTCGGCCTCAACCATCTGGGTCTTGGCGAGAATGACGGGCGCGCGCTGCGCGAAACCCTTGGCCTGTTTGCTGATCTCAACGACACTGTGATGGAGCGGCGCATCAGGGGCGTGAAAAGCATCGCGCTGCGCGATGTCATCCGCAGGCTGCCACAACGCACAGGTGTCGGCGCGGCGCGCGGCATCGAGGTCAGGCTCACGCTTGAAGACAAGGCGTTCGAGGGCAGCGGCGCTTATCTGATGGGCGCTGTGCTGGAGCGTTTCTTTGCCGAATATGTCAGCCTCAACCATTTTGTGCAGACCATTGTCGAAACACCGGAGCGGGGGGTGATCGCTCGCTGGCCTGCGCGCAGCGGATCAAGGAGCGCGCTGTGAAACCAACCGACGCCATCCTTGCGGATGCTGAGAGTTTCGATTTTTTCGAGGCGTGTCGGCAGTTCGAGCGTGCTTCGCCCGGAAAACCACGCATCAGCGACAGCGCCACCCGGCGCGAGGAATATGTCCGCTTCGGTCAAGACCCTTATTTTGCCTTCGCCAGTTCCAACCTGAACCGGGCGAACCAGACCACGGATGGCGCGGTCTCCGTCTATGTCCGCTTTCTGGGATTGACCGGTCCCCAGGGCGCGCTGCCGCTTGCCACCACCGAGGAAGCCTATCAGTTCGCCCGCGATGATGACGACGCGCTGGCACGGTTCATGGACCTGTTCAACAACCGCTTCATCCAGTTGTTCTACCGGGCATGGGCTGATTCACGGCCCATCACCCATCGCGACCGGCCCGATGCAGATGACCGCTTCAGCGCATTCATGGGCTCGGGGATAGGGCTTGGCTCGTCTGTTTATCGCAATCTTGATTCTGTCGATGACATGGCCAAGATCGGATTCTCGGGTTTGCTGGGATCAAAGGTGAAAAGCGCCTCGCGTCTGCGGCAGGTGCTGTCTGCCATGTTCGGCACACGGGTCGAAATCCAGGAATTCGTGGGCATGCGGCTGGTGTTCGAGCCGGACCAGCGCTCGCGCATGGGGCAGGCTTTCTCGACGCTGGGGCGCGACATCCTGATGGGGTCCGCCGCCTACAGCGTGCAGGACAAGATCCGCATCCGCGTGTTTGCAGACAGCCTCGCCATGTTCGAGACCATGCTGCCGGTAGGCCCCCAGGCCAGGCCCTTCGCCGACATGCTGCACTTCTATCTCGGGCTGGAGTTGCAATGGGATGTCGAATTGTGCCTGCCGGCGCGCGAGGCCCGCGGCATGGTTCTGGGCAGCTCCGGACGGCTGGGCTGGACAAGCTGGCTGTCGCCCAACTGGGCGATGGAAAAGGAGCAATACCGGTCAGATGCCCGCTTTGATCTCGCCAAGCGCTTTCCGCCGGGAGCAGGACATGGCAGCGCCGCTGCCAAACTCAAGAGCACGCCCAAAAACGCGCCCAAACACGCGACCTGAAACGACGATCTGGGAGAAGTGACATGGCAGACATCAGCCTTGAGACAGTTGCCGGCAAGCTCAACCGTGTGGGCTATGATGCCTTCATCCAGGCCCTGAGACAGGCCAAGATGGCGGGAAACCGCAATCTTGAGCTGGCGCATTGGTTGGGCCAGATCGTGCAGTCAGACCGCAACGATTTTGCGCGCACGCTTGATGCCTTCAAGATCGACCGCGCCCGTGTTGCCGCCGACATTGCAAGATCGGTGGACGGCCTGCGCAAGAACGAAACGGAGATGCCCGGCGTGTCAAACGCCATGGTCGACATGCTGGACCGGGGCTGGCACTACGCCACGCTGTTCTTCGGCGAAACCCAGATCAGGAGCGGCCACCTTTTGCTGGCGGCCTTCAAGTCGCTGGACATACGCCGGGCGCTCTTGTCGGTGTCGCAGGAGTTTTCCAAGATCAATCCCGATACGCTGGCTGCCGAGCACCGCAAGATGTGGGCAGGATCGGATGAGGAAAACCTCAGGCCCATGGATGGCTCCGGCCTGTCCTCGCCGGCAGCCGAAGGGGCGGCTGGCGGACCCAAGGGCCAGACGGCGCTGGACAGGTTCTCGCAGGATCTGACGGCCAAGGCCGCCTCCGGCGAAATGGACCCGATCCTGGGCCGCGATGATGAAATCCGCCAGCTGATCGACGTGTTGATGCGCCGCCGCCAGAACAACCCGATCCTGACGGGGGAGGCGGGTGTCGGCAAGACGGCGGTGGTCGAAGGCTTTGCCCAGCGCATCGCATCCGGCCAGGTGCCGCCCCCCCTGCAGGGCGTGAGGCTTTGCGTGCTTGATGTCGGCCTGATGCAGGCCGGTGCTTCGATGAAGGGCGAGTTCGAGCAGCGGCTGCGCGCGGTCATCGACGAGGTGCAGTCCTCTCCGACGCCGATCATCCTGTTCATCGACGAGGCGCACACGCTGATCGGTGCAGGCGGTGCGGCGGGTACCGGCGATGCGGCCAACCTGCTGAAGCCCGCCCTTGCACGAGGCACGTTGCGGACCATTGCTGCGACCACATGGTCCGAATATCGCCAGTACATCGAGAAAGACCCGGCACTGACGCGGCGCTTCCAGCCCATTACGGTTGATGAACCGGACGTGCGCCGCGCCTGCGACATGCTGCGCGGCCTGATCGGCCCGATGGAAAAGCACCACAAGGTCAAGATCTCAGACTCTGCCGTGGTCGACGCCGTGACCATGTCGATGCGCTATATTCCCGCCCGCCAGCTGCCCGACAAGGCGGTGAGCCTGCTTGACACCGCCTGCGCCCGCGTTGCCATCAGCCAGACCACAACGCCCGCCTCGATCGAGGACACCCGCGCCGCCATCGCCTCGCTGGAAGCGGAACGCAACGCGCTGACCTCCGACCGCGATCTGGGTGCGGATGGTTCTGACCGGATCAGCGAGATCGGCACGGAGATGGAGCGTCTCGAGACCAAACTGACAGGCCTTGATGCCGAGTGGCAGCACGAGGGTGCCATCGTCAGGGAGGTGCTGGAGATGCGCGCTGGCCTCGCCGATGCCGGGGACGCCCTTGAAGACAGGCGCGGCGAACTGAAAGCCAAGATCGACGAGCTTGGTGCCGTCGAGCCTGACAAGCGCACGATCTACCCTTATGTCGATGATCAGGCGGTGGCGTCCGTGGTGTCGGATTGGACCGGAATTCCGGTGGGCCGCATGGTCGCCGACGAGATCCAGAACATCCTGGATCTGCCTGCGATCCTCAACCAGCGCGTCGTGGGCCAGAGCCACGGCCTCAAGATGATCGCCAAGCGCATCGAGACCAACCGCGCCAAGCTCGACAACCCCAACAAGCCCATCGGCGTGTTCATGCTGTGCGGGCCATCAGGCGTCGGCAAGACCGAGACGGCGCTGACGCTGGCCGAGGCGCTCTATGGCGGCGAGCAGAATGTCATCACCATCAACATGAGCGAGTTTCAGGAAGCGCACACCGTCTCGACGCTGAAGGGCGCGCCTCCCGGCTATGTGGGCTATGGCGAGGGCGGGCGGCTGACCGAGGCCGTACGGCGCAAGCCCTATTCGGTGGTGCTGCTGGACGAGGTGGAGAAAGCCCACCCCGATGTGCACGAGCTGTTCTTCCAGGTCTTCGACAAGGGCATGATGGAGGACGGCACGGGCCGCCGCATCGACTTCAAGAACACGCTGATCGTGCTGACCTCGAATGTCGGAACCGACACGATCATGATGCTGGCGCAGGATCCGTCCTATGCCAATGATGGCGAGGCGCTGGCGACCGCGCTGAAGCCGGATCTGCTCAAGGTCTTCCCGCCCGCGCTGCTGGGCCGCATCGTCACCATCCCCTACCTGCCGCTGTCGCCCGAGATGCTGGGCGGCATCGTCAAGCTCAATCTCAGCCGCATCGGGCGGCGTCTGAAGGAGAACCACAAGGCCGCCTTCACCTATGACGACGCCGTGGTCGAGAAGATCGTGTCGCTCTGCAATGATCCGGCTTCGGGCGGGCGCATGATCGACAACATCGTCACCAACTCGATCCTGCCGGCCCTCTCGCGCGGCATCCTCAGCCGCCAGATCGCCAAGCAGGACGTGACGGAGGCCGTGGTCAGCGTGGTGGATGGCGAGTTCGCCTATGAGGTGAGGTGATGCGAGCTGCGCCCTGGATCATGAAGGGCGCGCCGAGGTGAAGCAATTGGGCAATCCGCAGGTAAAGGAGGCAAGACCATGGAAATCAACGCGAAAATGGGCGGTACGCCGAAGAAGAACGAGTTCGAGAAGGTGGACAGCGTCCAGCCTGATGCGATCACGTTGGAGCTGATCGCGCAGGATGGTGTGCAGTTCGGCGTGGTGCATTGCCCTGCCAGCGCCACCGGCGGGCGGCTGCCCAAGAACTACAAGAGCGAAGCCATGCCGGGCAAGGACGCGATCCGCGCGGCGGTCAAGCTGGCCAATGACATGAAGGCGGCAATTGTCGTGCTCGATCCGCAGGAATTGTGGCCCCCTGAATGGGGCACGCTCTATGTGACGCAATGACGACACGAAGTGTGACGCTCGAAACTGATGCACAATGGCCACATCAGGCGTCAAAAAACGTCATCAGGCGCAAGCCTTGTGCTGCACGCTGTCTTTGCAGATCTTCAGGATCGTATGACAACGTGGACAAACAGTGATTTACGGCGGCTTTCTCTGCGCAACCAGGATTTTTTGCTGCGTCACTGGTCATAATCAAGCGCTCATTGAGGCATAAGCACATTGCCTCTCGCAGGATGCCGTTAGGTTTCAGGGCGTCAAGAAGGACTTGCCCTTACGCAAAGCACCCGTTAAAAAATGATGAAAATGAGGCGCAGTTGCGCCCGAAATTCATTTTGAGGTTGTCATGCGCCTGTTGAAGAACCGGAATGTCGCCACTGTTTCGCCTGCTGTAGCCCCATTGCACACGATGAAAGCATCGACCGCCCTCACAGGAGGCGTGGTTGCAGCAATGCTGGTGTTCTCGCCGCTGGGTGCCGAAGCCCAAGTCGTCTGGAATGGTGCCACGAATACGGATGCGCTGATAGGCACCAACTGGGTTGGCAACACGGCACCCGGCGCTGGCAATCAGGCCCAGCTCAACACGGCAGGCGGCAACCAGCCGACGCTCGGCGGCGCAACGGACTATGCGGGCTTGGCGATCTCCGCCGGGACCTACACGGTGGGAGCGGCAAGCACGCTAACCTCTCCGGTCACATTGTCCGGCACTGGCAATCTTGCAATTCAGGCTGGCGGTTCCGTCACCGGCCTTGTCACAGCTGGCGGCACGTCGGTGTCCAACATCGGCACGATCAACGGCAATGTCGCGATCACGACAGGGACATTCGCGAATTCTGGCATCGTCACCGGCACGACCTCGATCTCGGGCGGGATCCTCAACCTCAACGGAGGCACGAATCTCGCAGATGGACAGCTGCTGACGGTCTCCGGCACGGCAACGTTAGCCGTCAACGCCGGCGAAGCGGTGGGCGCGCTGACGCAGACGGGGGGCACCATCCAGGGCGCATCGATCCTGACCGTCGGCACGTTCACGCAGTCGGGCGGCGAAGTGGCTGCGGGCGTCGCTGTCAACTCCACCGGCCAGCAGACTTTGCAAGGCGGCATCATTGCCGGAACGCTCGGCGGCGCAGGCGCGACGACGATCCAGACCGGCATCACGACCGTCAGCGGCACGATCTTCAGCAATGTGGCCGTCGATGGCACCGGCACGCTCCGGATCGCGAGCAGCAACGCCATCGCCGGCACGATCACCACCACAGGCTCGACCGTCAGCTACGCCAACGGGGTCAACGAGGGCTCCCCGCTGATCATCTCCTCGCCCACCACGAACCTCGAGGTGCTGGCTGCGGACGTCGCCACGCAGTCGGGCGTAATCTCATCGACCGGCGCATTCGGCTTTGCGAAGATCGGAAACGGCACGCTGACGTTGACTGGCGCGAACAGCTACAGCGGCTTCACCACCATCACGGCGGGCACGCTTCAGGTCGGCGCGGGCGGTGCAGTCGGCACGCTCGGCACGGGCAATGTGGTCAACAATGCCACGCTGACCTTCAACCGCTCGGATGCTATCACCGTCGCCAACGCCATCTCCGGCACAGGCGGGCTTGGCAAGAACGGCGCGGACAACCTCACGCTCGGTGGGGTTCTGAGCTACACCGGCGTGACCACCGTCAATTCGGGCACGCTGACCCTGAACAATGGTGGCAACACGATCAATGGCGGCATCGTCATCAACGGCGTCGCCACCAGGCTCGTCATCGGCGCGAGCGGCGCTGCTGGCACTGGCACCATCACCACCAACGGCTCGGTGATCAGCTACGCCAACGGCGTCAACAGCGCTGCCCCGATCAACATCAACAGCAACACGACCCAGCTTGAAGTGCTGGCCGGAACCGCCACCCAATCCGGCGTGATCTCCGAAACCGCAAGCCCGCGCCCGCTTGAGAAGATCGGGGCGGGTACGCTCATCCTGACGGCGGCCAACACCTACACAGGTGTCACCACGATCACCGCCGGCACACTGCAGGTCGGCAATGCCAATGCGTTGGGCCCTGCCGGTGTGGCGCGGTTTGAAGTGAACGGCGGCTCTACTCTTGATCTGGGCGGCAATACCATAAACGCGTTCAGTGGGTTGGTTCAAGGCGGCAGCACGCTGTCGAACGGCAGTTTGGGGATCGGCGTCAACTCGCCGACTGCACTCCAGCTTGGTGGCAGCACGATCAGCGCCAATATCACCGGTATCGGCGGTGTGACCGCCGCGTTTGGCAATAATGTGTTCTCCGGCGCGAATACCTACAGCGGCGTCACCACGATCACAGCCGGCATTCTCGAGATCGGCAATGGTGGCACAACCGGCACGCTCGGCTCTGGCAACGTCGTCAACAACGCCACGCTGCAGTTCAACCGCTCTGATGCCATCACGGTTGCTAACGTGATCTCCGGCACAGGGGCCGTGACCAAGATCGGCGGCGGCACGACGACGCTGACGGGCGCGAACAGCTATGGCGGCTTGACGACGATCACGGCAGGCACGCTGCAGGTCGGCGCGGGCGGTGCAGTCGGCACCCTCGGCACGGGCAATGTGGTGAATAACAGCACGCTGGTTTTCAACCGTTCTGATGCCGTCACCATTGCAAACGTGATCTCCGGCAACGGCACGACAAACCACATCGGCACAGGTGCGACGACCCTGTCGGGCAACAGCACGATTTTCGCCGGAATTACCAATGTCAACGCGGGGCAATTGCTTGTCACGGGCGCTCTCGGCGGCGTGGTCAACGTCAATGCCGGCGGATTGCTCGGTGGCACGGGCACGGTCGGTGTGGCCGGGCAGGCCGTCACGGTCAACGGCGGCACGCTGGCCGCAGGCCAGAGCCCCGGCACGCTGACCATCGCGGGCAATCTTGTGCTCAATGGTGCTTCGATCTCGGCTTTCGAGCTTGGCCAGGCGAACGTCGTCGGCGGTGTCAACAACGATCTGGTCAATGTCGGCGGTGCGCTGACGCTTGATGGCACGCTGAACGTGACCTCGGTCGCACCTGGCTTCTCGAACGGGTTCTATCGCCTTTACAATTACGGCGGCGCACTGACGAACAACACGCTCGACATCGGCACGCTTCCGCCGGGCTTCACTGCTGCGGGTACACCGGTGACAGTGCTCACGAACGTCAATGGCCAGGTCAACCTGCAGGTCGGCGCGATCACGGAGCAGTTCTGGGATGGCGCGGGCCTTGTCGGCAATGGCGTGATCAATGGCGGGGCAGGCACGTGGACTGCCGCCAACACCAATTGGACCAACTCGCCGGGCGGTGACTTCAACACCAACTGGCAATCAGTGAACGGCACGTTTGCTGGCGCGGCTGGTGGGGCGGTGGATGTGGTCGGCACGCAGGCTTTCCAGCAGCTCAACTTCACCACGGCGGGCTACACGCTCGGTGGCGCGGGCAGCCTGTCAACGACAGGCGGTTTCAGCATCATCAACACGGTGGTGGATGCCGCCATCAATGTGCCGATCACCGGCGCGGGCGGCCTGACCAAGATCGGCGCGGGCGTGCTTGTCCTCGGCGGTGTCAGCACCTACGCTGGCCAGACCGACATCAACGTCGGCACGCTGCGCACGACAGTCCCCAACGCCCTGCCGACCAACACGGCAGTGACGGTTTCGACGGGCGCTACTCTCGATCTGGCTGGCAACAGCCAGACCATCGGCTCGCTCGCCAGCGCGGCAGGCGGGACCGGCAGCGTGACACTCGGCACCGCCACGCTGACCACAGGCGGAAACAACACCAGCACCACCTTTGCAGGGATTGTTTCGGGCGCTGGTGGCCTGACCAAGGCGGGAACCGGCACCTTCACGCTGAGCGGTGCGAACACCTACACGGGCACGACAACGATCAACGCAGGCTCACTGTCGCTCGCCGGGGGTGCGGCCATTGCCGACACAGGTGCCGTGGTGATCAATGGCGGCAACCTCGACCTCGCCGCCTCGGAGACGATCGGCTCGCTCGCGGGCTTGGCCGGAACCACAGTGACACTCGGCGCAAATACGCTGACCACGGGCGGCAACAACACCAACACTGCCTTTGCAGGCGTGATGTCTGGTGCGGGCAGTCTGACAATGGCTGGCACCGGCACATTCACGCTGTCGGGCATCAATACATATGGCGGTGTCACGACCGTGCAGGCCGGTACCCTGGTCAATCAGGGGACGATTGCGGGCGCTGTGAACAACCTGGCTGCCGGCATCTTCACCAACGAGGTCGGCGCAACGGCAGGCGCTGTCACCAACGCCGGCAACACCACCAACCGCGGCACAGTCGCATCGATGAGCAACACGGCTGGTAATTTCGGCAATGTCGGAACCGTGACGGGGGCATCGACGATCTCGGGCGGCTCGGTGATCAGCACTGGCGCATTCCAGAGCACGCTTGGTCTCACGGGCGGCACCTTCCGCAATGATCCGGGTGCCACGGTTGCCGGGCTGGTCACCAACAACGGTGGCTCGGTCATCAACAACGGCTCGATGGCAGGCGGCGTCACCAACACGGTGGGCAGCTTCACCAACACCGCCACCGGCACGGCCGGTGCTGTCAGCAACGCCGCACTTGCAAGCAATGCAGGCACCATCGCCTCGCTGGCCAACACCGGCGGCAATTTCACCAATACAGGCGTCGTGACCGGCGCTTCGACGATCTCGGGC
>JANMIB010000467.1:0-34342 GCA_031375605.1 Allobosea sp.
GTGGGGCTGGACCAGACATTCCAGGTCTTCCTGGCCGCTGAACCAACACCCGAATCGTGTTTGGTCGGTTAAAGCCCGACAATGCCGCGGCAGGGGTCAGCTCTTGCCACTCATATATGCCGGAAACCAGCTTTCATGGGCGCGGCTCAACTCATTCACCGATATTGGCTGTTCCGCGCCAAGCGTCAACGCATCGCCGCCAACAGTGCCGATGATTGTGAGCGGAACACCTGTCTTTTGCGCAGCACTCTGGACAGATTTCGCCTGCGAGGGTGTGCAGGTCATGACATAGCGCGCCTGATCCTCGCCGAACAGAGCGCCGTGGGTTGGGCCAGGTGGCAAGGTTGTGACGGTTGCGCCGATCTTGCCGGCCATCGCCATCTCGGCCAAGGCCAGCGCAAGCCCGCCATCGGAGCAATCATGCACGGCTGTGAGATGGCCAGCGCGGATCAACCCGCGCACCAGATCGCCATTGCGGCGTTCGGTGGCGAGATCGACCGGCGGCGGAGCGCCCTCAGCCTTGCCACAGACATCGCGCAGGTAGATCGACTGGCCAAGCCAGCCACTTGTGTCACCAACCAGCATCACCACATCGCCAGCCGCCTTGAAGGCCACGGTGGCGTGCTTGCTGACATCGGCCAACACGCCGACGCCGCCGATGGTGGGTGTCGGCAGGATGCCCTGGCCGTTGGTTTCGTTGTAGAGCGAGACATTGCCGGACACGACCGGGAAATCGAGTGCGATGCAGGCTTCGCCGATACCCCTGATGCAGCCGACAAGCTGGCCCATGGCGTGCGGGCGCTCCGGGTTGCCGAAGTTGAGGTTGTCTGTGATGGCAAGCGGGGTCGCGCCCACGGCTGTCAGGTTGCGCCAAGCCTCTGCCACTGCCTGCTTGCCGCCCTCGACCGGGTCGGCCTCGCAATAGCGCGGGGTGACATCGCAGGTCATAGCCAGGCCCTTCGGACCGTCGCCGATGCGGATCAGGCCAGCATCGCCGCCGGGCGTGACCACGGAATTGCCGAGGATGAGGGTGTCATATTGCTCATAGACCCAGCGCTTGGAACACTGGTCGGGCGAGCCGACGAGCTTCAGCAGCGCATCGCGGGTGGGCATGGGCGGCGTGACGGTGCTCGCCGCGATCATCGGCAGCTTGGGTGACGGTGTCCATGGGCGGTCATATTCAGGCGCTTCGTCGCCAAGTTCCTTGATCGGCATGTCGGCCATCACCTCGCCCTGGTGCTTGATGACGAAGCGCAAGCTGTCGGTGGTGTGGCCGATGACCGCGAAATCCAGCCCCCATTTCCTGAAGATCGCTTCGGCCTCGGCTTCCTTGCCCGGTGTCAGCACCATGAGCATGCGCTCCTGGCTTTCGGACAACATCATCTCGTAGGCGCTCATGTGCGCTTCGCGGCACGGCACCTTGTCAAGATCGAGTTCGACCCCGAGATCGCCCTTTGCCCCCATCTCGACGGCAGAGCAGGTCAGACCTGCTGCGCCCATGTCCTGAATGGCATCGACACAGCCCTTGGCCATGATTTCAAGGCAGGCCTCGAGCAGCAGCTTTTCTGCAAACGGATCACCGACCTGCACCGTCGGGCGCTTCTCGGCGGAGTTGTCGTCGAATTCGGCGGAGGCCATCGTGGCACCATGGATGCCGTCGCGTCCGGTCTTGGAGCCGAGATAAACGATGGCCTTGCCCACGCCAGTCGCCTTGGCGAGGAAAATCGCATCGGTGCGCGCAATGCCCACCGCCATGGCGTTGACGAGGATATTGCCGTTGTAGCGCGCATCGAAGCCGACCGAGCCGCCAACGGTCGGCACGCCGAACGAATTGCCATAGCCGCCGACACCGGCCACCACCCCTGCCACAAGCTGGCGCGTGCGCGGATGGTCCGGTGCGCCAAAGCGCAGCGCGTTGAGCACGGCGATGGGCCGCGCGCCCATGGTGAAGACATCGCGCAGGATGCCGCCAACCCCGGTGGTCGCGCCCTGGTAGGGCTCGATGAAGGACGGGTGGTTGTGGCTCTCCATCTTGAAGACGATGGCGTCACCATCGCCGATGTCGATCACACCGGCATTTTCACCTGGACCCTGCAACACCCAGGGGGCTGTGGTCGGCAGGGTCTTGAGGTGTTTCTTCGAGGATTTGTAAGAACAATGCTCATTCCACATCGCCGAGACGATCCCCAGTTCGGTGATCGTCGGCTCTCGCCCCATCAGCTTGAGGAAACGGGCATACTCATCGGGTTTCAAGCCATGCTCGGCAATGAGTTGCGGCGTGATCTTGATGTCTTTGGCAAGCACGGTGTTCTCCACTGAAGTGGCTTTGTCACAGCTGACGGCGAGTGTCCCACTGTGGAACAGCTGTTTCCTTTCGGGGCAATAGCCTGCTCCATCGTGCGACACAATCCGCCGTTTGGTGCCAGAATGGGACACCTCATGGCTGGCAGGAGACTTGCTGATGCGGTTGCACAGCTTTTCGCTGCACCATCAGGAGCCTTCCCATGAAAAGTGCATGGACATTGACCCGCAAGATCAAGCGCTTCGCGCAGGACGAGCGCGGCGCCGTGGCCTTGATCTTCGGCCTCTCCCTCATACCCGTCATGGGGTTGACAGGTGCCGCGGTGGATTATTCAAGGGCTTCGCTGGTCCGCACCGAACTGCAGGCTGCAACTGATGCGACAGCACTTGCGCTTGCGAAGGATTCGGTCACGGCAACCACAGCGGAGATCAACGCGCGGGCAGCCGCCGTGTTCAACGCCAACTTCCAGGGCCGGTTCTCCAGCCAGGTCCAATCGATGACCGTGACCAAGCTGAGCGACCGGTTCCGCGTCGAAGCGCGGGCACGTGTCGATTTCACCATGATGCAGCTGTTGGGGCCAACCAGCACCGATGTCAGTGCAACGGCTGTTTCCGGCTGGGCCATCAACAAGATCGAGATCGCCCTTGCACTGGACAACACCGGCTCGATGGGCTGGAGCAACAAGATGGTCGAGCTGAAGAAGGCGCTGTGCGGTGACACGACCTGTTCGAACACCAATCCGACAGCCGGCTTCATCAAGGAAATGCGATCCGCTGCTGTCGTGAACGACCAGATCCGCATCGCGCTCGTGCCGTTCGACACCACCGTGCGCGTGCCGCTGATCTTCCAGACCGCCTTCCGAAACGGAACGCCGATTGCCGACACCTTCAGCTATACCGGCGCCGGATACTGCAACGCCAACCCGACGACCGCTGCACGCGTGTCATGGACGCTGTCAGGCGTGCCATCGACATCATGGTTCCGGTTGGCATCTCGCGATAAGGATACCACGGCGGCAAGCAGCGGTTGCGGCACTGGCCGTGTCGTTCGCACGACGTGGAATGGGTGTGTCTGGGATCGTGACCAGGACAGCAACCGCGACATTCGTCCATCCGGTGTCGACACAACCGATGTCCGCACGCTTTACTCTGCCGTGAATTGCCGCTCAAACAACCTTGCCCGCATGGCACCGCTCGTCGATGTGCGCACCAACTCGGCGTCGCTCATCACTGCGCTGGCGACGATGCAGCCATCCGGCAACACCAACGTCACCATCGGGGCCACTTGGGGTGTCAACATGCTCAGCCCAGGCGCGCCGATGAGCACGGCCATTCCTGCCGAGCCCAATCTCAGCCGGATCATGATCCTGCTGACGGACGGTGACAACACCGAGAACCGGACAACCGGCGGTTCAAGCTCCATCGATGCCCGCACCCGGCTTGCCTGCGCCAACGCCAAGGCACCCGGTCAAGACATCGAGGTCTATGCCGTGCGCGTGATCGAGGGCAACCGCGACCTGCTGCGCGAGTGCGCCTCCGGCCCCTCGAACTATTACGAAGTGGCCGATGCTTCACAGCTGGACGAGGTGTTCAAGAGCATTGCCAGGAAAATCAACGGCATCCGCCTCACCAACTGATCACGGTTGGCAAAAAGGCCCCGCTATGGCGGGGCCTTTTTCGATTCTTCAAACCTCACGTTTGTCGAGATAGCGGTAATAGGGCAGGGCTAGCGGAGCGATGCGCCTGATCAGGGGCTGGAGTGCCCTTGGTGCCGGTTCGGAAAACGGCAGGCCCAGTTCGTTCTCAGGCGTGCCCTGGATGGCTTTTGCGATCTCTCGTCCGAGGATGACCGACAGGGCCACACCGCGGCCATTGCAGCCTGCCCAGGCATAACCGGATGGCTCGAGCCGGTGAAACTTCGGGAAGCCCGGTATTTCAGGGCGGAGCAGGTTCTCCGGCGTCATGCCCACGTAGCCGCTCCAGACATGGTCGATCTCGACCTCGCCGAGTTGCGGCCACAGGCGCTTCAGCCGTTCGGCGGTATGGCGCGCGACATTGACGCCGCCTGGGCCGGGCGCGATGGCGGCCCCGCCGGTGATCAGCCGTCCGCGCGCATCCCAACGCGCAAAATAAAGCTCGCGATGTGTATCGGACATGGCCTGCCGGGCAGGGATGATACTTTTGCGGACATTGTCGCTGATGGGTTTCGTTGACATCTGCCACGAGCGCATCGGGATCACCTCGGCAGCGATGGCGGGCATCAGACCGGGTGCGAACTCGCCCGTATAGGCATTCGTGGCCAGCACGAGCGCTGACGCCTTGACGCTGCCGGTCCTGGTGGACACCTTCCAGTCCTGATTGTCACGGACATATCCCGTCACAGGCGACCTTGTGTAGATCCGCACGCCCATGGCCACGGCGACACCGGCCAGCCCCCGTGCCAGTGCCAGCGGGTTAATGTGTCCGCCCGAGCTGTTGGACATGCCGCCAAACCATGCGGTTGAGCCCAGCGTGTCGGCCATGGCCCTGCCATCCAGCAGTGTGACTGGCGCGCCAAGCGCTTCCCATTCGCGCACACGGGCCTCCGCGCGCTTCATCCGGCCGGGAGAATGGGCGGGCTGGACCCAGCCGCTTTGTTCGGCTTCTGCGGGAATGGCGTGACGCCTGACAAGGTCGAACAGATAGCCTGCACTGTCGCGGACCAGAAGGTTGAAGCGCTCGCCAGCCTCGCCATGACGCTTCACGACAGCGGATGGATCGTGGCCCGACAAGGTGGGGATCACCTGCCCGTTGTTGCGGCCCGATGCGCCCCAGCCGGGTTCGGCAGCTTCAACAACCACAACATCGAGCCCGGCTTCGCGCAGGTGGATCGCCGTCGACAACCCGGTGAAACCCGCGCCGATCACGACAACATCCGCACTCTCATGGCTGTCGAGGCTAGGCAATTCAGCCACCGGCGGCGACACGGATGCCCACAGGGATGGTGGCCAGACAACCGGCGAGGCAACATTCATCGTTTGGCCATCCTTGGTGCTGGTTGGGGTTGCTCGAAAGATAAGCGCAGCAATCGGCCCAATGGCAAGTCAACCCGCTTCGATCTGGCGGCATGGCAACACGTCAGCAGACGCAGTTGCAGTTCGCCTCCACTTAGGCTCAACTCGCAGATCCAAGGCCATCGTGGAGATCGGCATGCCGCTCAAGAGTGTTGTTGGTGTTGACCATATCGTTGTGGCCGTGCGTGATCTCGATCAGGCCGCCGGTGCCTGGGCATCGCTTGGTTTCACCATGTCGCCAAGGGGAACGCATTCCGCTCACCTCGGCACCGGCAATTACACCACGATGTTTGGCGATGATTATGTCGAATTGCTGGGCGTCCTGCACGAGACCGACCAGAACTTGCCGACGCAGGCCTTCCTGAAAAACCGCGAGGGCATCGAGCGCACAGCCTTCACCGCCCTTGATGCTGACGCCGGAGTTGCCGAACTGCGCTCACACGGGCTTGAGCCGCTTGGTCCGGTTCATTTCAACCGCCCTGTCACCATGCCGGACGGCTCGACCGACGAGGCGCGCTTTTCGGTGTTTCGCTGGCCACTCAGCGAGGCGCCCGGCGGGATGCGCATCTTTGCCTGCCAGCACCACACGCGCCACACGGTCTGGATCCCGTCGATCCAATCCCATGCCAACGGTGCATCGCGCATCATCCGCATCGAGGTGCTGGACAAGGCGCCCGAAGCTGCGGCGGCCCATATGTCCCGCCTGATCGACCAGCCGGTGATCGCGGAGCCCGATGGCGCGTTCCGGGTGCCGTCCGGGGGCACGCGGGCCGACTTTGTCTTTCTGGACCATGCCGTCTTGAGCAAACGCTACCCGGCGGCAGCCCTCGCCGGTCTGCCGGCACAGGGGGCTGTGGGTCTTGTTCTTGGCACACGTGATGCAAGTGCTGCGGCACGCGCCATCGGGCCGGATGCCATCACGGAACATGGCCGAACCATCGCACCTGCGAGCATTGCCACCGGGGTGGTGGTGTCGTTCATTCAATCCTGACACGTCTTGCGGAGCACTCCGCTGGCCTGACCTGATCCATCTTTTTGCCATCACGATCCGAACTGGAGGCTTTCCATGGACATGACCCGCCGCGCCGCGCTGATGACATCTGCGGCCATCGCCACGAGTGTTCTGTTCCCGGAGGGCGCAAGCGCACAGGACACGCCGCGCCGTGGCGGCATCTTCACGGTCCACTACGCCACAGAGCAGCGCATCCTCAACCCGTCGCTGCAGGCTTCGACCGGCGTTTACATCGTCGGCTCGAAAATGCAGGAGCCGCTGGTCGATCTGGATGCGCAGGGCCAGCCCGTGCCATGCCTCGCCGAAAGCTGGGAGCACTCGGCTGACAGCATGACCCACGTGTTCCGCCTCAGGCGCGGTGTGACCTGGCATGATGGCAAGCCGTTCACATCTGCCGACGTGCAGTTCACCGCCATGGAGATGTGGAAGAAAATCCTCAACTACGGCACCACGCTGCAGCAATTCCTGACCGAGGTGCAGACACCTGATCCGCATACGGCGATCTTCAAGTATTCGCGCCCGATGCCAGCAGGCCTCCTGCTGCGCGCCATGCCGGATCTGGGACACATTTCGCCAAAGCATGTGTTCGAAACCGGCGACATTCGCCAGAACCCGGCCAACACCGCGCCCATCGGCACAGGCCCGTTCAAGTTCGTGCAGTACGAGCGTGGCCAGTTCATCATCGCGGACCGCAACCCGAATTACTGGCGCGAGAACCGCCCTTATCTCGACCGCATCGTCTGGCGGGTGGTTGGTGACCGGGCTGCGGCTGCGGCACAGCTTGAGTCGGGCCAGCTCATGTTCTCGCCGCTGTCCTCGCTGGCGATCTCGGACATGCAAAGGCTCGGTCGCGATCCGCGCTTCGAGGTCACGACCCGTGGCAATGAGGGCAATGCCCGCACCAACACGCTCGAATTCAACTTCCGCACGCCGCAGATGGCGGACATCCGGGTGCGCAAGGCCATCGCACATGCGCTCAACGTGCCGTTCTTCATCGAGAATTTCCTTGGCCCCTTCGCCAAGCTGGGAACCGGCCCGATCCCGACCACCTCGCCGGATTACTATCCCGCTGGCATGCCGCAATACGGTTTCGACAAGGCGCTGGCCGAAAAGCTGCTTGATGAGGCAGGGCATCGGCGCGGAGCCGGGGGCGTGCGCTTTCAGGTCCGGCTTTTGCCCGCGCCCTGGGGAGAGGACATCGCGCTGTGGGCGACGTATATCCAGCAGTCGCTGGGCGAGGTCGGCATCCGCGTCGAGATTGTCCGCAACGATGCCGCCGGCTTCCTGCGTTCGGTTTACAATGATCACGCCTTTGATCTGGCCACCGGATGGCATCAGTATCGCTCAGATCCTGCCGTCTCGACGACCGTCTGGTACAGGACCGGCTCGCCCAAGGGTGCGCCCTGGACAAACCAGTGGGGCAACACCGACGATGTGCTCGACAAGATGATCGATGATGCGGCCACCGAAATCGATCCGGCCAAGCGCAAGGCGCTGTATGCCGATTTTGTCAGGCGCGCCAACACCGAGTTGCCGATCTGGATGCCGATCGAGCAGATCTTCGTCAGCGTGATCAACCGCCGGGCGCGGGGCCATTCCAACATGCCGCGCTGGTCCTCATCGTCCTGGCATGATCTGTGGCTGGCTTCGTGAGCAGGGGCCCGCTCACCTGCCAGGATCATTGACTTCATGCGCATTCTCTCCCTTGCGCTGAAGCGTCTTGCAGCGTCGCTGCCGACGCTGGTGTTCATCCTGGTCGGCATGTTCCTGCTGCTGAAGCTGGCACCCGGCGACACGGTGGATGCGCTGCTGGCCCAGATGGGCGGAGCCGACGCCAACGTGGCTGCTGACCTGCGCAGCTTTTACGGGCTCGACATGTCGGTGGCGGCCCAGCTTGGCAACTATCTGTGGCGCCTGGTCCGGTTCGATCTGGGGTTCTCGGCGATCTACGGCAAGCCGGTCGCCACCGTGATCGTCGAGCGCCTGCCCGCGACCTTGCTGCTGATGATCTCTGCCTTGTCGTTCGCCTTCTTCTTCGGGCTGGTTCTCGGCGTGCTGGCCGCACGGCGGGTCAACCGCTGGCCCGATACGCTGATCTCGACCGTCGGGCTGATCTTTTATGCGACGCCATCCTTCTGGTTCGGGCTGATGGCCATCGTCGTCTTCTCCGTCTACCTGCAATGGCTTCCTGCCGGCGGCTTCGAGGACATCACGACGGGCCATGTGGGGCTTGCCCGTACGCTCGACATCGCCCGCCACCTGATCTTGCCGACGCTGACGCTCGGGCTGATTTTCCTCGCGATCTATCTCCGGATCATGCGCGCTTCGATGCTTGAAGTGCTCAATCTCGATTTCGTCCGCACGGCCCGCTCAAAGGGGCTGGACGAAACCCGCATCGTCACGCGCCATGTGTTGCGCAATGCGCTCTTGCCAATGGTGACACTGATCGGGCTTCAGGCCGGGACCATGCTGGGCGGTTCGGTGGTGGTCGAGAGCGTGTTCTCGCTGCCGGGCCTTGGGCGGCTCGCCTATGAGGCGGTCGTGCAGCGCGATCTCAACACGCTGCTCGGCATCGTCTTCATCTCGGCTCTACTGGTGATCATCATCAATTTCCTGGTCGATCTGGTCTATGCAAGGCTTGATCCGCGCATTGCTGGCGGGGGTTGAGGTGATGACCCTGTTGCGTGCGTATTGCCGAAGCCCTTCGGCTGTTGCCGGATTGCTGCTGCTGGCACTGGTGGTGGTGATGGCAACCACAGCCGGGTGGCTGTTCCCGCGCGATCCGCTGGCGCTGGCGGGGCGGCCGCTGGTCTGGCCCGGAGACAATCCGCGCTTTTATCTCGGCACCGACAACTCTGGCCGTGACATCGCAGCGCAGATTTTCCACGGTGCCCGCATATCTCTCCTGATCGGTCTGGTCGCGACCTCGATCGCCATTGTCATCGGCGTCGTGATCGGGGCCATCTCCGGCTATTATGGCGGCTGGGTCGACACGGCGCTGATGCGTGTGACGGAAGCCTTCCAGACCTTGCCGAATTTCCTGCTGCTGCTCGTTCTGGTCGCGGTGTTCGGCTCCAACCTGATGACCGTGACCATTGCCATTGGTGTCGTCTCATGGCCCGCACCGGCGCGGCTGACGCGGGCAGAGTTCCTGTCGTTTCGCAATCGCGAATTCGTGCAGGCCTGCCGCACGCTGGGCATGAAGGACCGGCAGATCATCTTCCGCGAGATCCTGCCCAATGCCCTGCCGCCTGTGATTGTCTATGCTTCAGTCGTGATGGCGGTGGCGATCCTGCTCGAAAGCGCGCTGGCGTTCCTGCGTCTGTCAGACCCGAATGTGGCCTCCTGGGGCAACCTGATCGGGCTGGGCCGCGATGTGCTGCGCATCCAGTGGTATGTCTCGGCCATTCCGGGCCTGGCCATCCTGCTGACAGTGCTGGCTGTGTCTCTCGTTGGGCAGGGGCTGAATGACGCGCTCAACCCAAGGCTCAAGGGCCGATGAACGCGCTTCTCAAGCTGGAAGGGCTGTCGGTCCGCCTGCCTCAAGGCGCTGACAGATCACATGCGCTGCGTGAGGTCAGCTTGTCGCTGCAGCCCAACGAAATCCTCTGCGTTGTCGGGGAATCAGGTTCTGGCAAGTCCATGACCGCGAACGCCGTGATGCGGCTGTTGCCCACCGGTGTCGTGATCGATCAGGGGCAGGTGATGTTCGGCGGGCGTGATCTTGCCAGTCTTGATGAGGCCGAGATGCGGGCTGTCCGAGGCGCAGGGATCGCCATGATCTTTCAGGAGCCCATGACGGCGCTGAACCCTTTGCGCACGATTGGCGACCAGATCGGCGAGATGCTCAAGATCCACACGCAGCTTTCGGCATCCGCCATATCGGCCCGCGTCCTTGAACGTCTCGCAGAGGTCCGTATTCCGGACCCGGCCATGACCATCCGCGCCTATCCGCACGAATTGTCCGGCGGGCAGCGCCAGCGCGCCATGATCGCCATGGCGCTGGCGCTTGACCCCAAAGTGCTGATCGCGGACGAGCCGACGACCGCGCTCGATGTCACCACGCAGGCGCAGATCCTCGCGCTGATCCGCGATTTGCAGGCCCGCAAGGGCACGGGGGTTCTGTTCATCACGCATGACTTTGGTGTCGTGGCGGAAATCGCAGACAGGGTGGCCGTGATGCAGCATGGCAAGGTGGTCGAACTTGGGACCACGCACGAGGTCCTGCGCCATCCGCAGCACCCCTACACACGCCAGCTGATCGGGGCTGTGCCGCAGCTGAAGGCACCGCCACCAAGAGCCATTTCGGCCGAAACGATCCTGTCGATCGAGGATGTGAGCAAGACCTACCGAACCGGCGGTTTCCTTCGGCGCGGGGCGCGCGTCACCCATGCCGTCAGGGATGTGTCACTCAACCTGCCGAAAGGCGGCACGCTCGGCATCGTCGGCGAATCCGGTTCGGGCAAATCAACGCTGGCGCGCTGCATCGTGCGCCTGATCGAGCCGGACAAAGGCGTGATCAGGTTGGGAGCTACCAACATTCTGGCCTTGGGCGGTGAAGACCTGCGCAGGCAGCGTGCCCGCGTGCAGATGGTGTTCCAGGATCCGTTCGGCTCGCTCAATCCGCGCCGCAAGGCGGGTGATCTGGTGGCGCAGGGGCCTATCATCCATGGCGTTCCGCGCGCAGAGGCCGAGGCACGCGCAAAGGAGCTTTTCGAGCTGGTCGGGCTAGATCCGGCTTCGACCGACCGCTTCCCGCACGAGTTTTCCGGCGGCCAGCGCCAGCGCATCGGCCTTGCACGGGCGCTGGCGCTTCAGCCGGATGTGCTTGTGGCCGATGAGCCCGTGTCTGCCCTTGATGTGTCGGTGCAGGCACAGGTTCTGAAGCTTCTGGCAGACCTGCGCACACGCCTTGGCCTGTCCTTGGTGTTCATCACCCATGATCTGCGTGTGGCGGCACAGGTCTGTGATCTGGTTGCGGTGATGAAAGATGGCCTGGTTGTCGAAAGCGGCCCGACGGCACAGGTTTTCGAGCACCCGGAGCACGCCTATACCCAGGCGCTGCTTGGCTCCATTCCGGGACGGTCGTTTGCCCTGAACCAGGACGGTTGAGAGCCAGGACGGTTGAAATTATCATGACCGGATCAAGTCCGGCCATGACAGACACCAACGGAGCGCTTCGGACAGGTTTAAAGCCGCTGCGAGATCGAGATCGCGTAGGCGGGCTGACGCTGCATGAACAGGGGATCGTTCACCGGCCCTGCAAGACCATCAGCCGTGTTGGTTGGATCGAAGATGGCATTGTCGCAGGTGTCGTTCTTTTCGATCGCGCTGAAAGCGATCGTGCCGAGCTTGACCGTCGGGCGCTTGTCCTCATCGGCCCATGTCTCCGTCACCTTGCTGGCCTCATCGCCGGGCCGCGCCATGATCGCGAGCATGTCGATGCTGGCCGTCTTCGCGCCTATACGAGCGGTCAGATCAGCGACCAGGAAGTCGGCTGGCCTGGCCTTGGCCTCGTCATCGGTGAGGCCAACCTCGCCGCCGGTCGGAGCCATGCGGAACTTCACGACCTGCTTTGCACCCGCAGCATTGGTCAGCGTGTAAGGATGGATGCCCCAGTAGTTCACGCCCACCCATGAGCCGACAACGGGCCGGGAGCCAAGAAACTTCGCCTGGTTTGTCGTCTCCGGGTTGGCATCGGTGAAGGCCTTGATCTTGTCGGCATCCGGCTTGCCGTCCGCCCCCGGCACGCGGGCCTTCAGGAAAGCCAGCATCTGGGTTGGCGATGACACGAAATTGACCGGCGCGTTGACCATGACGAATTCGGTCTGGCCCGCGCCACCCTCATCGAGCTTGAAGGAGAAACCGCGGTTGACGGTCTTGGTCGCGTCAGGAACCTTCGGGTTGCCGCCGCCGACCGAGAAGCGCGCCACAACGCGGGAGGGCTTGTCGAAGGCTGCAGACTTGCTCAAGGCTTTGCCCTCTGGCGTGGGCGTGAAGGTGCCGATCACGCACTGCCCCTTGGCACCGCTCGGCCTTGCCATCTGGTTGCCGGCAAAGTTCCGCATCGTCTTGACGATTTCCTCGGTCTCGGGGCTCTGGGCAAGAGCCGGAGCACCAAGGCTCAGTGTCAGCACAACAGCTGGAATGCTTGCGGCAAAACCCGCTGAAAATGGTCGAAATTTCATCATCGTTCCCCCTCGTGATTGCCATGCAGGCCCACACGTTACCCGTTCGGACAAGACGCGGAAGCAGTTACAGCGAACACGAGTTCGTGATCGGTCAAGAGGCGCCTGGGTCGACGTTTCCCATGAGCCTTCATGGAGAGCGCAGCGCCAGGCGATGTCAGGCCTTGGCCAGCGTGTCCTTCAGCAGGCGCTCCGCAGCTTCGTTGGCGCACAGGATGTCCTTTGACTTGAGCGGATCGGCATGGCCATCGAGCGACACGAACGTGCCGCCCGCTTCGCGCACCAGCGCGATGCCGGCTGCAAAATCCCAAGAGTTAAGGCCGCGCTCCCAAAAAGCATCAAGACGCCCCGCCGCCACATAGGCGATGTCGAGGGCAGCAGACCCCATGCGGCGCACGTTCTGGAAGCGGGGCATCACCGCGGCCAGTTCTTTCAGGAATATGCCGTGTCCGGGCTTGCCGATGTGCGGGATTCCCGTGCCGATCAGCATTTCGGTGGCATCACGTCGGCCTGACACCCTGAGGCGGCGGTTGTTGACGAAAGCGCCCTTGCCGCGCTCGGCCATGAACATCTCGTCCTTGATGACGTCCAGCACGATGCCGGCAACCATCACGCCATCGCGCTCAAGACCGACCGAGATCGCGAAATGCGGGATTCCATGCAGGAAATTGGACGTTCCGTCGAGCGGATCGATATGCCAGCGGTGGCTCTTGTCCGAGCCTTCGATGATGCCGCTTTCCTCCATCACGAAGCCATAGCCGGGTCGGGCCTTGTCCAGCATCTCGAAGATCGTCTTCTCGGCCTTCCTGTCGGCTTGGCTGACGAAATCGCCGGGGCCCTTCATCGAGACCTGAAGGTTCTCGACCTCGCCGAAGTCACGCTTGAGGTTGCGGGAAGCCTTGATGACAGCATCGGCCATCACGGTCATCAGGGGCGAGCGAATCATGGAATGGGTCTTTCGGAAAGCAGGCGAAGCAGTGATCCAGACGCAACAGTCACGGAAACCGTTATCCGCGCAGGTGAACCGGACTACTTCTTGACGTCGGTTGCCGTGGTTTGCGCCGCCGCGCCCGGTCTCGTCAAGGCGTTTGCCGCCACGACGTCATCTGAGAAGGCCTGCGCCCTGGCGCGCTCATCATCGGCAAGTTTGCCAAGCTCGACATCGAGGGCCTCGTCTGCCAGCCCTTGCGCCTTCGCCGCAAGATGCCAGCCACCGGCGGAGACCGCATCGCGCGTGAGCCAGCGACCCTGGAACAGGATTCGCGCAAGCCGGTTCTGTGCAATGGCATTTCCGCGTGCCGCCGCTCTGGCAAAGCCCCGCGCCGCCGCCCGCTCATCACGCCCGAGCCCGCGTCCCGTGAACTGTAGGATGGAAAGCTCGACCTCTCCTGCAAGTGATCCGTTTGACGCTGCGCGCGCCATCATGTCGGCACCGCCCTCGACATCGAGAGGCAGGCCTCGCCCGTCCAGCATCAGAACGGCAAGGGCGTGCTGCGCGTCGGCGACCTCGCGCTCCGCGGCCTGTTGCAGGAGGGGGATGGCTCGCTTCAGGTCTTCCGGATTGCCGGTGACAAGAAGCGGCAAGGCAAGGTTGAAGGCTGCCGGACCATGCCCCTTGGCGGCTGCCTTCTGCAGCAGATCGCGGCCCATCGGTTCGTCACGTGCAAGGCCCTGTCCCTGCAGTGTCAGCATGCCAAGCGCGAAGGTGGCGTTGACATCGCCACGTGCCATCGCCAGCCGGTACCATTCGGTCGCTTTCCGGCTGTCCTGTTTCACGCCAAGGCCCTGCAGATGCAATTCAGCCAGCAGCGTCATGGCAGCGGCGTCATTTGCATCTTCCTCAATGCGGCGCGTCGCCTGGCGGAAAGCCTCCAGAAAGAACCCGGCCTGATAGGCTCCGTAAGCACCGTCAATGGCCGGATCGGCTGGACCCGTTGGCACGGGCTGGCGCTGCGACGGCGCAGGCAGGAACGGTTGTCCTCCCTGAAGGGGTTGGCTCTGGGCAGGCTGGAGGGCTGGAGCTTGCAGCGGGTTCTGGGCCTGACCTTGCGCGGGCAGCACGGATTGCCATGCCAGCACTGCGCACAGCACAAAAGCCCTGCGCGCGCGCCTCATGCCGGTTGCTTGCTCTTGGCGAGGCTTTGCAGGGCGCTTGCAACAGCCTCCGCAGCCCTCGGCAGATCACCAAAGCACCATGGCCCAAGCGCCACGAACTCTGCGCGCGTCAAGGCAATGGCTTCGACAGCCTCCGCTGAGGCGGCATAGGCAACGCACGGAATCTGGAAAACCTCGGCCCACCAGCTCGAGCGATCAACCAGTTGGGACAGCGTCATGAGCGTGCCGTCAGCCCGCGGTTCTCCGAACATCACGTAGTCAGCCCCTGCTTCGCCGGCATCCATCGCATCGTCGCGCGATGTCAGGCCACCAACGCCGACAATCCGCTCTGTCTTGAGGATCTCGCGGGCTTCGCTGATCAGCAGGGGCGAGGTGACATGAACGCCATCAGCCCCGCCGCGCACCGCGATGTGCGGGGCGGTGTTGACCAGAACCGCAACCCCCGCTTCCTGCGCCAGAGGGGCCAGCGTCTTGATCAGGTTGATCTGCGCGCGTTCATCGCCTTGCGGAACATCAATCAGCAGCGATGCAGGCGACAACGCAGCCATGGCCGATGCCAGAAGCGGGCGGAAGGCCTCTGCATCGTGGATGGGCGGGCTGATCAGATAGATGTCGAACGCCATGGCTTTCATCAACCTGTTTTGATGCGGGTTCTGACATGGGCCACGCCACGCTCGATGGCAAGGGTGCCAAGTCCTGCCATCAAGGCCCAGAAGGCCGCTCCGATGCCGAACATGCTCAGGCTGGACGCGCCAACCACCAGTGTGACCACGGCAGCAAAGCGCATCCTGTCATCAGCCATGGCCCCGCCCAGCGAGGCCGCCAGCGAGCCAATCAGGCCAAGGCCGGCGACGGTCACGATCAACGCCTTCGGCATGGCCAGGATGATGGCGAGGATCGGGGCGGTCAGAAGCGCGATCAGGCACCAGATGATCCCGTACCAGACGCCTGCGATCCAGCGCTTCGACGGGTCGGGATGGGTGTCGGGCCCTGTGCAGATCGCTGCCGAGATGGCCGCCATGTTGACCATGTGCGCGCCGAATGGGGCTGTGAGCAGCGAGGTCAGCCCAGTGATGGCAAGCGCGCCTTGCGTCGGCGGCTCATAACCCGCCTGCCGCAGCACAGCGAAGCCAGGCAGGTTCTGCGCTGCCATGGTGACCAGATAAAGCGGCAGGCCAATGCCGATGATGGCTGCCGGATCAAGGCTGGGCGTGATCCAGGTCATGCCCGGCACAAAGGACGGCAGGGGCGGGAATGTCGCCAATCCGCCTGTGAACGCGATGGCAATGCCGCCGACCAGGGCCGCGATGACCGCACCGAACGGGTTGAAGCCACGCACGACCAGAAAGATCAGCACGAGGGTTCCGACAAAGATGGGTGCCCCGCGCATTTCGTCGAACACTGCCACGACAAACCGGAAGATCACACCCGCCAGCATGGCAGAGGCAATCGGCATGGGAATGCGCGCCACCAGGGCACCAAGCGGCTTGATCAAGGCGGTGAGGATCACCAGCACCGCTGCGAAGATGAAGGCGCTGACCGCCGCATTCATGCCGACACCGGATGAAGCCGCGATCAGGGCAGCGCCCGGCGTCGACCAGGCACAGATGATGGGCATGCGGTACTTGACGCTCAGGATCAGGGCCGCCACGCCTTTCGCCACGCACAGTCCGGCAATCCAGGACACCGTCTGCTCAGGCGTGGCACCAAGCGACTGCGCCGCCGCAAGGACCACCGCAACGGACGCGGCGAAGCCGACGAAGGCGGCGACAAAGGCGGAGAAGAGCTGGGACAAGCGCCGCGACCTTCAGGATCGTCTGGCGGGTTTGGCAACCGGGATTTTCGGCAGTTTTTTCAGGCGTGCCATCTGCCAGGCCAGCAGGATGGCATCCGTGAGTTCGTCTTCGGTCAGCTTCTCGAGCTTGGCCGTGGTCCAGCCCTGCTTGCCCCAGCCACCTGCCACGGGGGCGAAGGCATCGGGGGCGAACAGACATTTGGCGCGCTGCTCGTCGGGCGTGAACTTGAAGTTCACCGTCAAGCCATCCGGCGCCAGCGTGGCATAGGTGCGCACGACACGGAACGCCGTGCGGTCCATGTGCGGTTGCGCTTCGGTGCCCTTGAAGCCGAGGGCAAGGCGCTGGAAATCACCAGCATGTGTCATGGCCTTTGCCGATCCGTTTCCAGTGCTTCACGCCGCCTTCTTGCCACCGGTGACAGGGCTGAGTTCACCCTTGGCATAGCGCTTCGCCATCTCGGCCAGCGTGTGAACCTTCTTGATCTTGCTCGCCTGGCCCGCCGTGTTGAACTCCTGCAGACGCTGCTTGCAGAGCTTCGCCATCGCGTCCATGGCGGGCTTGAGATACTTGCGCGGGTCGAACTCGCCGGGGTTCTCGGCAAAGACCTTCCTGATCTGGCCGGTCATGGCCATGCGGTTGTCGGTGTCGATGTTGATCTTGCGCACGCCGTGCTTGATGCCGCGCTGGATTTCCTCGACCGGCACGCCCCAGGTCGGCTTCATGACGCCGCCATGGGCATTGATGATATCCTGCAGATCCTGCGGCACGCTTGATGAGCCGTGCATGACCAGATGCGTGTTCGGCAGCTTGGCGTGGATCTCCTCGATCACGTTCATCGCCAGTACCTTGCCGTCCGGCTTGCGGGTGAACTTGTAGGCCCCGTGGCTGGTGCCCATGGCAATCGCCAGCGCATCGACATGGGTTTCCAGCACGAATTTCAGCGCCTCGTCAGGGTTGGTCAGGAGCTGGTCGTGGGAGAGCTTGCCCTCTGCGCCGTGGCCGTCTTCCTGTTCCCCTTCGCCGCTTTCGAGGCTGCCCAGCACGCCAAGCTCGCCCTCGACCGAGATGCCGCCCAGATGCGCCATTTCGACCACTTTCCGGGTCACGGCCACGTTGTAATCCCAATCACCGGGCGTCTTGCCGTCTGCCTTCAGCGAACCATCCATCATCACGGAGGTGAAGCCGGCCTGGATCGCAGTCATGCAGGTGGCGGGCTCGTTGCCATGGTCCAGATGCACGCACACCGGGATATGCGGATAAATCTCGGTCACGGCGTCCATCATGTGCTTGAGCATGATGTCGTTGGCATAGGACCGCGCCCCGCGCGAAGCCTGGATGATCACCGGCGCATCGACCTCGTTGGCCGCGCTCATGATCGCCAGCGCCTGCTCCATGTTGTTGATGTTGAAGGCAGGTACGCCATAATCATGCTCGGCGGCATGGTCGAGAAGCTGGCGAAGGGTGATGCGGGCCATAGAAACTCCTGTTCTCTCGAAATTGTTGGCGTGACTACTTTGGCACCATGTGAGCCAACGAAAATTTTTATTTCGATCTGGCGCCTGCGTTGTTGCTATAACTGTTTACCGGCAATCAAAAGGAGATCAACCGAACATGGTAACGACGATTTCTAGAAAACAACCACGAGACGGGGTGGCCGAACATCCTGAAAAGACTTCAAAGGGATACCAACTTTCAGCACCTGGAAAAGGTAATTTAACTGCAGACGCCACGTTCGTTCAGACTTTAGACGAGGCTGCTTTCCTTGTAGAAAAAGGCTATTCACTTCGGATGGTTAGGGAAGGCAAACGAGCCTCTCTTGTTAGCCCACCGATGCTTTACGTAGTGCGGTGATCAACTTGTCAACGCCTCGACCCCCGGCAGCGGCTTGCCCTCCATCCATTCGAGGAAGGCCCCGCCTGCCGTCGAGATGTAGGTGAGATCGTCAGCCACCCCGGCATGGTTCATGGCGGACACCGTGTCGCCGCCGCCTGCGACCGAGACCAGCTTTCCGGCGTTTGTCAGTGCCGCCGCAGCCTTGGCCACGGCCACGGTGGCGGTGTCGAAGGGCTCCAGCTCGAACGCGCCGAAGGGGCCATTCCAGACGAGGGTCTTCGTGGTTTGAAGCCGTGCGATCACCGCATCGACCGATGTTGGCCCGGCATCGAGGATCATCTCGTCGGCCCTGATGTCGCTCACATCAGCAACGCGGTGGCCCGGATTTGCCTTGAATTCCCGCGCTGCCAGCGCATCCACTGGCAGCATGATCGTGCAGCCAGCCGCCTTCGCCTTGGCCTCGATCTCGCGCGCGGTTGCCACCAGATCGTGCTCGCACAGCGACTTGCCAACATCCAGCCCGCGCGCGGCGAGGAACGTGTTGGCCATGCCGCCGCCGATGACCAGCACATCAACTTTGCCGACGAGATTGCCCAAAAGTTCGAGCTTGGTCGAGACCTTCGCACCGCCGACAATCGCCATCACCGGACGGACGGGCTTGCCCAGCGCCTTGTCCAACGCGTCAAGCTCGGCCTGCATGGTGCGGCCCGCATAAGCCGGCAGCACATGGGCCAGTCCCTCGGTCGAGGCATGGGCGCGGTGCGCGGCGGAGAAGGCATCGTTGACATAGACATCGCCGTTTGCGGCCAGAGCCGCGACGAAGACGGGATCGTTGTTCTCTTCGCCTGCATGAAAGCGCGTGTTCTCGAGGCAGAGCACATCGCCATTTTTCATTTTTGCAGCGGCCACCGACGCAGCCTCACCGATGCAGTCATCGGCAAAGGCGACGGCCTGTCCAAGATGGCTCGCCAATACGGCGGCGATAGGCTTCAGGCTGTCTTCAGCCTCGTGCCCCTTTGGCCTGCCGAAATGGGCCAGCAAGATGACCTTGCCGCCACGGGCCGCAAGATCACGGATGGTCGGCACGATGCGGTCGATGCGGGTGGCGTCCGACACCACGCCGTTTTCAAGCGGCACATTGAGATCGACCCGCACCAGCACGCGCAAGCCGGCGGGGTCCAGATCATCAAGCGTCTTGAAGGCTGTCATCGCGGCAATGTGCCTGGCAGGATGCCGGGTATCCCGAATTTCAGCAGGGCGAAGCTGGCCGCCGCGCCCAGCAGGGCAGCCACCAGCGCAATGATGAAAATAGTGGCCGCGCCCGGCTTGCGGCGCAACTCGTCGCGCATGGACGCAATGTCCTGCCGGACGCTCTGCAGGTTCATGTCCTGGGTCGCGCCTTCGAGCCTGATCGTGGCCTTTTCCAGCGCGCTTTCGACCCGCATCATCCGTTCTTCGGCACGGGCGAACTTCTCCTCGACGCGGGCAACCTTGTCTTCCACGCGGCTGAGCTGATCAAGCTTCAGGCCCGGTTCTGGCTGGAGGACAACGGGCGTTTCCATCACGGTATCAGGCGTGGTGGCCGGTGCCGCATCGAGCTTTGGTTCGGTCTTGGGTGTCATGGCCATGGCGGAGGCCTCCGTGGCGTTCGGGTTCAGCAGAAGATGTTGTCAGATCAACCGTGCCATGGCGACGGCGGTGTCGCTCATGCGGTTCGAGAAGCCCCATTCGTTGTCATACCACGTGAGGATGCGCACCATGCGCTCGTCCAGTACCTTGGTCTGGTCCAGCGCAAAGGTGGATGAGGCGGGGGCGTGGTTGAAGTCGATGGAGACATTCGGCTGGTCGGTGACGGCGAGGATGCCCTTCAGCGGGCCGCGTGATGCCGCCTTGATGATGGCTTCGTTGATCTTCTCGACGCTGGTTTTCTTCTTGGCCATGAACTTGAAATCAACCACCGAGACATTCGGCACCGGCACGCGGATCGAGGTTCCGTCGAGGCGGCCCTTCAGCTCCGGAATGACAAGGCCGATGGCCTTGGCGGCACCCGTCGAGGTCGGGATCATCGACATGGCGGCAGCGCGGGCGCGGTACAGATCCTTATGCATGGTGTCCAGCGTCGGCTGGTCACCCGTATAGGCATGGATCGTGGTCATGAAACCCTTGTCGATGCCCACCGCCTTGTGCAGCACGGCGACGACCGGCGCGAGACAGTTGGTGGTGCAGGAGGCGTTGGAGACAACCATGTGCTCCCTGGTCAGCGCGCTGTCATTGACGCCGAACACGACTGTGAGGTCTGCGTTGTCGCAAGGGGCGGACACCAGCACGCGCTTGGCACCGGCGGCGAGGTGGGCGGCGGCCTTGTCGCGCGTCGTGAAGATGCCGGTGCACTCCATCGCGATGTCGACGTTCAGCTCCTTGTGGGGCAGCAGCGCCGGATCCTTGATGGCGGTGACACGGATGCGCTTGCCGTTGACGATGATCGCATCGCCATCGACCTTCACGTCGGCTGGAAAGCGGCCATGGACCGAGTCAAAGCGCAGGAGGTGGGCATTGGTCTCGACCGGGCCAAGATCATTGACCCCGACCACCTCGATGTCCTTGCGCTTGGACTCGACGATGGCGCGGAGCACGTTGCGGCCAATGCGGCCAAAGCCGTTGATGAAAACGCGGACGGTCATGGGAAGTTCCTTCGCTTGGTGCGAGGTTGAACAGGCATGACCGCCCTTTTGCCCTAATTTGCGGCAGTTTCAAGCCACAAACACCGAACTTTCATGATTATTGGTTGTGGCGGGTCATGACTGCTGCCGTCACGGCCTCTGGCGTGATGCCGAACAGCTTGTAAAGCTCCTTGTAGGGCGCACTGGCACCAAAGCCGGACATGCCGATGAAGGCACCATCGCCGATGATGGCATCCCAGCCCATGCGGATGCCCGCCTCGACCGCGACCTTGATGGGTGCCGGACCGATGATCCTTCTCCGCACATCCTCGGGCTGGGCCAGAAACAGCTCCAGCGACGGCACCGAGACCACGCGGGCACGCATGCCCTTTGCGGCAAGGTCCTTGCGGGCAGCCACGGCAATTTCGATTTCCGAGCCGGTGGCAAAGATCGTGGCATCAGCCCGGCCGCCTTCAGCACCAAGCAGTTCATAGGCCCCGGTGGCGCACAGGTTGCTGCGGCTTGCCGTGAACCGCACCGGGCTGAGGTTCTGGCGGGTCAAGGCCAGCACGGTCGGACCATCCGTGCGTTCCAGCGCGAGCTGCCAGCACTCAGCGGTCTCCATCGCATCTGCGGGGCGCAGCGTGCGCAGGTTCGGGATAGCGCGCAGCGCCGCCAGGTGCTCCACCGGCTGATGGGTCGGGCCATCCTCGCCAAGACCGATGGAATCATGTGTCATCACGTAGATCGCAGGCTGGTTCATCAGCGCGGCCAGGCGGATGGCCGGGCGACAATAGTCGGTGAACACCATGAAGGTCGCGCCTGCTGGCCGGAAGCCGCCATGCAGCAGCATGCCGTTCATAGCTGCCGTCATGCCATGCTCGCGGATGCCATAGTGGACATAGCGCCCCTTGGGCGATTTCGGTGTGAACGGAATGGCCGTTTTCATCCTGGTGTTGTTGGAGGGTGTCAGGTCCGCCGAACCCAGCACCAGTTCGGGCATCACCGGCGTGATGGCTTCGAGCGCCAGTTCGGACGCCTTGCGCGTCGCGACCGTGGGAGGGTTGGCGGCCAGTGCGCTCTTGTGCGCGGCAATGGCCTTGCCCAGTTTGGCGGGCACCTGGTTGGCGAGCCTGCGATTGAACTCGTCCTGCTTGCGTGTGTTGAGGCCCGCAAAGCGCTGGGACCATGCCGCGCTCTCCGAGCTACCCCTGCGGCCGATCTCGCGCCAGGCTTTCAGGGCTTCCGCTGGCACATCGAACGGGGTGGCACTGAGGCCAAGCCCGCTCTTGGCTGCGGCCAGTTCGTCGGCACCAAGCGGCTCGCCATGGGCTTTGGATGTGCCCGCCTTCTTGGGCGCGCCATAGCCGATCACGGTCTTGCAGGCGATCATCGAGGGCTTTGATGACGCCTTGGCCCGGTCAAGCGCGGCCCCGATCGCAACCGGGTCATGGCCGTCGACCCGTTCGGCACGCCAGCCTGCGGCCTGGAAGCGCTTCACCTGATCAACAGAATCCGAGATCGACAGCGGCCCGTCAATCGAGATGCCGTTGTCATCGAACAACACGACCAGCTTGTTCAGCTTCTGGTGGCCTGCGAGAGCTATCGCCTCATGGCTGATGCCCTCCATCAGATCGCCGTCGGAGGCCAGCACATAGGTGTTGTGGTTGACGATGCCCTTGCCGAACTCGGCACTCAGCATGCGTTCGGCCATCGCCATGCCGACGGCGGTGGCGATGCCTTGCCCAAGCGGGCCTGTGGTCATCTCGACACCTTGCGTGTGGCCGACCTCCGGGTGGCCGGGCGTTTTTGAATGGAGCTGGCGGAAGCGCTTGATCTCGTCGAGCGACATGCCGGGCGTGCCGGTGAGATAGAGCAGCGCATAGACCAGCATCGAGCCATGGCCGGCAGACAGCACGAAACGGTCACGGTCGGGCCAGCCTGGATTGCCTGAGTCAAACTTCATGGTTTTGCCGAACAGGACCGTCGCCACATCGGCCGCGCCCATGGGCAGGCCCGGATGGCCGGATTTGGCCTGCTCCACCGCATCCATGGCCAGTGACCTGATGGCATTGGCGAGCAGGTCGTGATGTTTGCGGTCCATCGTGGTCGACATGGTCAAATGGCTTTCGGCAAGGGTTGGCATTGTTCTGAAGAGTTCGGGTGCTGGCGAAGTGCTCTGGCCCGGCCTGATAACGTCAGGGTCGATAGGCCCCGACATGGCCTTGAGTCAATTCTGGCAAGGCACAGGACTGCTCTGGCAATCGATCCAAAGCGGATTACACTTGCGAATCGGCTGTCAGTTTCTGCAATCCCGTCACATCATGATCCGGAGCCAAGCGGTGAAAGCGCCTTCCTTTGAAACCGTCATCAAGCTGCTTGATGCGGCTGTGACCCAGCTTGAGAGCGCAGCCCAGCGCAAGCTTGATCTTGAACGCCGTCGCGGCGACCTCGAAACCGAGCTGGCCATCATGCAGGATGACCGCTCGCGGCTGGCCACGGATCTGGACGGGACCATGGCAAGGCTGGGCAAGGTCGAAACCGCAGCAGGTGATGCGGTCCAGAGGCTCGACAGGGCAATGATCGCCATCCATGCCGCCCTTGGCGAGGAGCCTGTGCCGGTTGATCAGCAGCCAGACAGGGAGGCGTGAGATGGGCCAGGTCACGGTGACGATCGCCGGGAAGGTCTACCGCATGTCGTGCGGTGACGGTGAGGAGGCGCATCTGGAAGGTCTGGCGGCAACCTATGATTCGCGGATCGAGGACATGCGCAAGAATCTTGGCGAACTTGGCGACATGCGCCTGCATGTCATGGCTGCACTGATGCTGGCTGATGAAATGGCCGAACAGAAAAAGCGGGTCGAGCATCTCGAGCAGAAACTCGATGCACTGAAAGGCGATGCCGGGTCGGCTGATGCCCGAGCCGAAGGCGTCGAACGGCTGGCCATCAATGCCATCAGCAGCGCTGCCGAGCGGATCGAGAAAGTGGCGAGGGCACTGGCGCCGCAGCCCCTGAATTGAAGCATCCGACTTTCAGATGGACGCCATGTGACATCGCGATGGTGTGGCATGCTGGCTGCGCCAGTCGGCGAGGACTGGCTCCAGCATGTCGGCCAGCCGGTCAGCCCAGGATTCTGCGTCAGCCTGTGTGGCGATCAGGTCCTGCCTGAGTTCGATCAGAACGTTTGGCAGTTCATGGCAAGTGGCGTGGCGGTCGATGGTGTCGTCTTCCAGAAAGCCCGCATAGGGTTCATTGTCGCCGACAATCAGGTCAGGATCGGCCCGCAATGCCTTGAACAGAGGCTCGGTCAACGTGGCATCCCTGTCCCAGAGCAAGCCGACATGCCAGGGCCTCAGCGCCCCTTTCCAGAACGGCGTGAACGAATGCACCGAGATGATCGCTGGCGGGCATCCGTGGTCAAGACCCGCTCTGACCGCCGTGACGATGGCCTCGTCATAGGGGCGATAAAAACGGTCGACGCGATCCGCAACACCGCTGTCATCCAGTCTGGCATTGCCCGGAATGATCGCGCCATCCGACAGGCGCATCACCAATGTCGGATCGTCAAGGCCGCGATTGGGGTCGATCAGCAGCCGGGAAAAACTCGTCAGCAGCGCCGGGCAATGCAGCCTGGCGGCCAGCCTGCGGCTGAGCCATGCCGCTCCGATGTCATAGGCGATATGGCGTTCAAGCTGGTCTGCCGCGAGGCCGAGCGTGCCGAACTCGGGCGGAATGGCATTGGATGCGTGGTCGCACAGCACAAGTGCCTGCGAAGACAACGGCCCGTGGATCACCTCCACGTCGCCACACCGCAACGGCGCACGCTGTGTGCCGCTGACAAACTTAACCCTGTCATCCATTGCCCCGGCCCTGTCGCCCCAACCTGTTCCCACGTGATTGCTGATGACACTACGCGTCAAATCGGTCTAACAAGACATCAACTTTTGTCGATAAATGTGTATTTAACCAGAAGTCGGTTCATGCCTGTCTCAAGCCATATGCGAGAGAGCCTTGTCTCGGTCTACATGGCGGCTGTCGAGGCCGCGTTGCCTTATGAAAGTCTGATCCCGCATCTGCCACCCATGCCGGAAGGCCGCCTGATCATACTGGCGGCTGGCAAGGCTGCCGGCAGCATGGTGCCCGCCACCGAGCGGCATTATCTCGATACGTTGAAGGTCGATCCGGCGCGGATAACCGGTTTTGCTGTGGCGCGGCACGGATATGGGGCACCCACGCGGCTCATCGCGATGATCGAGGCGGGCCATCCGGTGCCAGATGCCGCCAGTCTCGAAGCGGCGGCACGCGCGTTGGAACTTGCTGCAGATGCGGGCGAGCATGATCTGGTGCTGGTGCTTTTGTCGGGTGGCGGCTCGGCAAACTGGATCGCCCCGGCTGGCCAACTCACGTTGCCGGAGAAACAGACGATCACCCGCCTGATGTTGCGGTCAGGGGCCGCGATCGACGAGATCAACAGCGTGCGCAAGCGGCTGTCACGGATCAAGGGCGGGCGGCTTGCTCTGGCGGCATGGCCTGCCCGTGTGATCACCCTCGCTGTTTCAGATGTGCCGGGCGACGAGCCTGCCATTATCGCGTCAGGTCCGACCGTTGCTGATGCAACCAGCAACGCCGATGCGCGCGCCGTGATCGCGAAATACGGCATCGTCTTGCCTGCCAGCGCCCGCGATCTGCTGAATGATCCCGCGATGGAGACACCAAAGCCGGGTGATCAGATGCTGTCACGCTCAAGTTTCCGGGTCATTGCAAAGCCGTCGGTGGCCATCGAGGCTGCTGTCGAGAGGTGCCGTGCGCTTGGCTATGAACCGGTGTCGCTCGGTGCCGATCTTGAAGGCGAAGCGCGCCTGGTCGCCGCAGATCACGCGCGGCAGGCTGTGGCGCTGAAACGCGCCGGCAAGCGCGCGGCGCTGATTTCGGGTGGGGAACTCACGGTCACGATCAAGGGTCATGGCCGTGGCGGTCCCAATCAGGAATACGCGCTCGGGCTCGCTCTCGCGCTGGGGGGCGAGAGCGGCATCGCGGCGCTATCCGGTGATACGGACGGCACGGACGGCGGCGGCGGCTCTGCTACCGACCCTGCGGGTGCCCTTGTCGACGCAGGCACGCTTGTCCGCGCGCAGGCTCTTGGTCTTGATGCTGCGGCCATGCTCGCCGACAATGATTCAACCGGTTTTTTCGAGGCTCTGGGCGACCTGCTGACACCGGGACCGACACTGACAAACGTGAATGATTGCCGTGTCATCCTCATCGATCCTGACGGTGATTAGGTGATGACAGCCAGACAGTTTGCCAGATGCTTCGCCACACCCTTCATGCCAGCGCATTTTCGCAATGCCCTGGCCATGTGTGCCGTGATCGCAGGCTGTCTCGTGGCCGAAACCGCACGTGCCGATCTCAGGATCTGCAACAACACCACCAGCCGGGTCGGTGTCTCGCTGGGCTACCGCGACGGGACGGGCTGGATCACCGAAGGCTGGTGGAACCTCAGCCCCCGCGGCTGCGAAACCATCCTGCGCGGCACGCTTGCGGCCCGGTTTTACTACATCCACGCCGTCGATTATGACAAAGGCGGCGAATGGACCGGCAAGTCGCTGATGTGCGTGCGAAATCGCGAGTTCACGATCCGGGGCATCGAGGATTGCCTCGCCCGCGGGCTTGACCGGGCCAATTTCTTTGAAGTCGATACAGGCGAACAGAAGAGCTGGACCATCCAGCTCACGGATGCGCCGCGCTGATGCCAAATGCCAAATGCCAAATGCTACTTGCCTTATGCCACTTGCCTCTTGCCTCAGAAAGATCACCCATGCGCCGTCACCGCCGAGTGAAAATTCTCGCCACGCTGGGTCCGGCGTCAAGCACGCCCGAAATGGTCGGCAAGCTGTTCGAGGCTGGCGCGGACGTGTTTCGACTCAACATGAGCCACCTGCCGCGCGAGCAGCTTGCCGAGAAGGTGGCGATGCTGCGCGAGCTTGAAAATGTCTATCGCCGCCCGGTGGGCATCCTGGTCGATCTGCAGGGGCCGAAGCTCAGGGTCGGCAGCTTTGCCGACGAGGCTGGCGTGATGCTGCCCGTGGGGGCGACCTTCACGCTCGATTCCGACAAAAAGCCCGGTGATGCCACACGGGTTCATCTGCCGCATCCGGAAATCCTTCAGGCCCTGGAGCCGGGCCACGCGCTCATTCTGGATGACGGCAAGCTCAAGTTCATCGTTGAGAGCGCCACCAAGACCAAGGCCGTGACCCGTGTTGTGATCGGCGGCGTCCTGAAAGCGCGCAAGGGCGTTTCGCTGCCCGACACGGTGATCCCCGTGTCGGCCATGACCGACAAGGACCGTGCGGACGCCGAGGTTGCGGCAGAGGTCGGCGTGGACTGGATCGCGCTGTCCTTTGTGCAGCGCCCCGAGGACATCGCGGACTTGCGCAAGATCGTCGGTCGCCGGGCTGCCATCCTTGCCAAGATCGAGAAGCCCCAGGCCGTGCTCAGGCTCGACGCGATCATGGAGGCAGCTGACGCGCTGATGGTGGCGCGCGGCGACCTTGGCGTGGAAATGCCGCTGGAAAAGGTGCCCGGCACGCAAAAGCGCATCACGCGGGCAGCCCGCCGCACCGGCAAGCCCGTGGTCGTGGCCACCCAGATGCTCGAAAGCATGATCACCGCCCCCGTGCCGACCCGCGCGGAGGTGTCCGATGTGGCAACAGCCGTGTTCGAAGGCGCGGATGCCGTGATGCTGTCGGCGGAAAGCGCGTCCGGTGCCTTTCCCATCGAGTCTGTCACAATGATGAACCGCATCGCGGAAGAGGTCGAGAGTGACACGGTCTATCGCTCGCTGATCGACGGGCAGCGCGCCACGCCGGAAATGACCGGTGCCGATGCCATTGCCGCCTCCGCCCACCAGATCACCGACACGCTTGGCCTGACCGCGATCTGCGCCTGGACATTCTCAGGCTCGACCGCGATCCGGATCGCGCGCGAACGGCCCAACTCGACCGTGATCGCACTGACACCGGACCGCGCCACTGCCAGGCGGCTGACGCTGGTATGGGGCGTGCATCCGGTGCTGACCAAGGACGCATCGGACGCCGACGACATGGCATCCCGCGCCTGCAAGTTCGCCGTGCGCGAGGGCTACGCAAAGGTCGGCGACCGCATCACGGTGGTGGCTGGCGTGCCCTTCGGCACACCGGGTGCCACCAACATGGTGCGGATAGCCTACATCACGCAGGAGCATGCCGCACAGGCGTGAAACCTCGCGTCAAAATCAATCCGTGAGGATCAGTTCAGCGCTGCCCCGTTTGGGCGGCGTTCCCTGACGACGGACTTCGCGCCGACCATCAAGCCGCCGATGCCGGCTGTGACCGGCACGGTTTCGCCATCCATGATCTCGCCGGCGAGGATCATCTCGGCCAGCGGATCCTGCACGGTTTTCTGGATCACGCGCTTGAGCGGACGCGCGCCATAGGCCGGATCATAGCCTTTCTCCGCCAGCCACTCGCGGGCCTCTGGTGCAAGTTCGATGGTGATCTTGCGGTCGGTCAGCAACTTCGCGAGGCGGCCCATCTGGATGTCGACGATGGCACCCATCTCCGAGCGCTTGAGCCGGTGGAACAGGATGATCTCGTCGATGCGGTTGAGAAACTCGGGCCGGAAATGGCCACGCACCACGCCCATCACCTCGTCGCGCACCATGTCCGTGTCCTCGCCATCGGGCTGGTTGACGAGATATTCCGAACCCAGGTTCGAGGTCATGATGATCAGCACGTTGCGGAAATCGACGGTACGGCCCTGGCCATCGGTGAGACGGCCATCGTCGAGCACCTGAAGCAGCACGTTGAACACGTCCGGGTGTGCCTTCTCGATCTCGTCGAACAGCACCACCTGATAGGGCCTCCTGCGCACGGCTTCGGTCAGGGCACCACCTTCCTCATAACCGACATAGCCCGGAGGCGCGCCGATCAGACGGGCAACCGAATGCTTTTCCATGTATTCGGACATGTCGATGCGCACCATCGCCGTGTCGTCATCGAACATGAACGCGGCCAGCGCCTTGGTCAGTTCGGTCTTGCCGACGCCGGTGGGGCCAAGGAACATGAACGAGCCGATGGGCCTGTTCGGGTCTTGCAGGCCCGCGCGCGCCCGGCGCACGGCAGTTGACACGGCTGCGACGGCCTCCTGCTGGCCGATCACACGCGCTGCGATGGCCTGCTCCATCTTCAGGAGCTTGTCCTTCTCGCCCTGCAGCATGCGGTCCACCGGCACACCCGTCCAGCGGCTGACAACCTGCGCGACATGGTCTGCGGTGACCGCCTCTTCCATCAGGCCGGCCCCATCGGCCTTGCCCTCGATCTCCGCCAGATCCTTCTCCAGCTTGGGAATGATGCCGTAGGCGAGTTCGCCCGCCTTCTGGTATTCTCCCTTGCGCTGGGCCTGCGCCAGTTCATTGCGGGCCGCATCAAGACGGGTCTTCAGTTCTGCGGCTGTTCCGAGCTTGTCCTTCTCCGCCTTCCATCTGGTCGTGATGACGTCCGAGCGCTCTTCCAGATCGACCAGCTCCTTGGAGAGCCGTTGCAGCCGGTCCTTGGAGGCAGCGTCAGTCTCCTTCTTCAGCGCCTCCTGCTCGATGCGCAGGCGCACGATCTCGCGGTCGATGGAGTCCAGTTCCTCGGGTTTGGAATCAACCTGCATGCGGAGGCGCGCGGCCGCTTCATCGACGAGGTCAATGGCCTTGTCGGGCAGGAAGCGATCCGTGATGTAGCGGTTCGACAAGGTCGCCGCCGCCACCAGCGAGGAATCCGTGATGCGCACACGGTGGTGCTGCTCGTACTTTTCCTTGAGGCCGCGCAGGATCGAGACGGTGTCCGCAACGCTTGGCTCATCGACAAACACGGGATGGAAGCGCCGCGCCAAAGCCGCGTCCTTCTCGACATATTTGCGGTATTCGTCGAGCGTGGTCGCGCCCACGCAATGCAACTCGCCGCGTGCAAGCGCAGGTTTCAGCAGGTTGGACGCATCCATCGCGCCGTCCGCCTTGCCTGCCCCCACCAGCGTGTGCATCTCGTCGATGAACAGGATGACCCCGCCATCGGCGCTCGTGACCTCTGCCAGCACGGCTTTCAGGCGTTCCTCGAATTCACCGCGATACTTCGCGCCAGCAATCAGCGAGCCCATGTCGAGTGCCATGAGCTGCTTGTCTTTCAGGCTCTCGGGCACATCGCCGTTGATGATGCGCAGTGCCAGCCCTTCGGCGATGGCGGTCTTGCCAACGCCGGGTTCGCCGATCAGAACCGGGTTGTTCTTGGTGCGGCGCGAGAGCACCTGGATGGTCCGGCGGATTTCCTCGTCACGGCCGATCACCGGGTCGAGCTTGCCGTCACGTGCCGCGGCGGTCAGGTCACGGGCATATTTCTTGAGCGCATCGTAGCTTTGTTCGGCAGAGGCTGAGTCAGCCGTGCGGCCTTTCCTGATGGCTTCGATGGCGCTGTTCAGAGATGCGGGTGTCACCCCGCCCTTGGCCAGGGTCTGGCCGGCGTCGGTTTCCTTCTCCACGGCCAGCGCCAGCAGCAGGCGCTCGACCGTCACGAAGCTGTCGCCGGCCTTGTCGGCGGCTTTCTCGGCGGTTGCGAACACGCGGGCCAGAGCGGGCGTGAGATAAACCCCGCCGCCACCGCCCGTCACGCGCGGCATCTTGTTCACATTGGCATCATTGAGCTGCTTCACGGTCCGCGATGAACCACCGGCCCGGTCAATCAACCCTGCGGCCATGCCTTCAGGGTCATCGGTCAGCGCTTTCAGCAGGTGTTCCGGGGTGAATTGCTGATGGTTTTCGCGCAACGCGATCGTCTGCCCGGCTTGCAGGAACCCCTTGGCGCGGTCGGTGTATTTGTCCTGGTTCATGTCGTCACCTCGTTGCCCGCATGTCTGTTCGCCCCGGTCTGGCTGCGACGACTGCTGCGTGTTGTCATCAAGGCCCCGTCTGGCGACCTTGCATGCACCTCATGTGGGTGTGGCATTCGAGCAACGTAAGGGGTTGCCAACGGGCAATCCATCATCTTCGCTGTGTGTGATGAATCGTGCCCTGATCTGAACAGAAGGCAAGGCCTGCCTTGGCTACCAAGCGACAACAAGCGACCGGGAAGGCTTTGCGCGGTTTTGCGCCGCTTATTCCCTTGTCTGATGCACAGGACGTGCTGGCCCGCGCGGGCAGCGGTTCGCTGAGGCAATTGACGCCGAATGTTGCGGTGTGGCTGGCCTTGACCTCCCATGTCCGGCACCGGTTCACTGATTATGACGTTTTCCTGCGCGACGGCTATGACCGTGATTCGGCGCGCTTTTTCGTGATCGAGGAGACCGAAAGGCAGCTTGCCGAATGGGGCTGCACACGGCCTTTGCTTGGTGATGATGAAGATGAGGCGTGATGCTTCACGAAAACGTCTCGCCTTCCTGCCGGAATCGGTTATTTTCTGGCCATGACAAACCCGACGCCCTCCAAAGACCTGCTTCGTTATGATCTGCTCGTTCAGGAAGCCCTGAAAGGGGTTGTGCGCAAGGTGCTGATCGACGCTGGGCGTGATGGCTTGCCGGGGGATCACCACTTCTACATTTCGTTCCGCACGGATTTTCCGGGTGTGCGCCTGTCCCAGCGCATGCGCGAAAAGTATCCCGAAGAGATGACCATCGTGCTCCAGCACCAGTTCTGGGATCTTGGCATCACGGAACACACCTTCGAGGTTGGCCTTTCTTTCTCCGGCATACCAGAGCGGCTGCTGATCCCGTTCGATGCGCTGGTGGGGTTCTTTGATCCTTCGGTTCAGTTCGGCCTCAAGTTCGAGCTTAACGGCGAGGCTGCTGCCGTGCCGGCCTTGCCTGCACCCGAAGCTGCAAAGCCCGTTCTGGCCCGCCAGCCAAATCCGTTGCGCGGTGCCGGGTCCGAGCCCACCGAACTGAAGCCAGCCGAACCAAAACCGGCAGCGAAGGCAAAACCCAAGGTTGCCAGCGAGCAAAATGACATCGATCAGAATGCAACCGCCCAGACAACTGATGACGACAAGGCTTCAGCCGAGGTTGTGAGCCTCGACGCCTTCCGCAAGAAGCCCTGACAGCGCCGTGCCTGCCGACATCATCAACCTGCGGCAAGCCCGGAAGCTCAAAGCCCGCGCGCTGGCTGACATCAAGGCCAGCGAAAACCGCGCGAAATCCGGGCGCAGCAAGATTGAGCGCCAATCCGCTGAAAAGATGAACAGTCTACAGGCTCGCAAGCTGGATGGACACAGACGCGACCCTTCTGATCAAAATGACGACTGAGCGCACACGGCGCATCAGGGCAGCGCCTGATGCGAGCCAGAGCCGTGCCGGTGTGGTCAAGCGCTCGCTCTCGATTGCGGGCCATGCCACCTCGATCTCGCTCGAAGAGCCGTTCTGGCATGCCCTGAAGGCCCTCGCATCCGGGCGCAACATCAGCCTTGCCATGCTGGTCGCGGAGGTTGACGGCAAACGTGGGCGGACAAACCTGTCATCGGCCCTGCGTGTGCATGTTCTGGAATGTCTGATGGCACAGGCCGGTGCCTTGCGCCATTCAGCTGGGCCTGAGAGCGCTGATTGACAGCTTCCGCAACGTTTGATCAGATGGTCAAACTTGGAACTGGTCGCATTCCAGACAGCGGCTCTCATGTCGGTGTCTGCTGCCTGTGGCGCATGCGTGGAAAACAAGCCTTTTGAGGATGAGCTGACATGTCCGGTATCATGGCTGGCCGCCTGGCGGCTGAAACAGTGGACGCCAATTTCAGTGATCTGGCTCCTACTCTTTCCCGCAACGAGGCCCGCGTGGCCGCGGAACGTTGCCTGTTCTGCCACGATGCGCCCTGCGTGACGGCATGTCCGACCTCGATCGACATTCCGCTGTTCATCCGGCAGATCGCCACGCACAACCCGATCGGGGCTGCGAGGACCATTCTTGACCAGAACATCATGGGTGCGATGTGTGCCCGTGTTTGCCCGACCGAAAATCTCTGCGAAGGCGCATGCGTGCGCGAGGTCTCGGAAGGCAAGGCCATCGAGATCGGCAGGCTCCAGCGCCATGCAACCGACACCGCCTTTGCCGCCGGCAAGCAGTTCTACCGGCATGGCCCAGCCACGGGCTTCAGGGTTGCCGTGGTCGGGGCCGGACCTGCGGGCCTTGCCTGTGCGCACAAGCTGGCAACGCTCGGGCACAGCGTCACGGTGTTTGAAGCGTCGGACATATCGGGCGGCCTCAACGAGTTCGGCATTGCGGCCTACAAGGCAACCGATGGCATCGCTGCCAGGGAGGTGGCCTATATCCTGGAGGTTGGCGGCATCACCGTCGAGCATGGCAAGCGCCTTGGCCGCGACATCACGGTGGCGGGTTTGAAGCGCGATTTTGCGGCAGTTTTCCTTGGCATGGGCCTTGGCGACACCAATCGTCTTGGCCTGGGGCCAGAGCCTTCAGGCGTGCTCGATGCGGTCGATTACATCGCGGCCTTGCGCCAGACCCCTGACAAGACCACGCTGCCCGTCGGTCGGCGCATCGTGGTCATCGGCGGCGGCATGACCGCCATCGACATTGCCACCCAGACCAAGAAGCTCGGCGCGGACGAGGTCACCATCGTCTATCGGCGCGGCAAGGACCAGATGTCGGCCTCTCTGCACGAGCAGGATGTGGCGCAGACCCATGGCATCACCATCCGCCACTGGATGCGGCCGGTTGAGCTTCTGGCAACTGGTGGCAAGCTCTCTGGCGTGATGCTTGAATACACCCGGCTTCAAGACGGCAAGCTTGCAGGCACTGGCGAGACGCTCACCATGCCCTGCGACCAGTTGTTCAAGGCCATCGGCCAGATTTTCGTGCCCGCCGACATTGCTGACGCTGGAAGCGCCCTGGCGATGAGCGGCGGACGCATCGCGGTGGACGCGGAGCGCCACACCTCATGGGCCGGCATCTGGGCGGGCGGTGATTGCGTGGCGGGCGGGCAGGATCTGACCGTGACAGCGGTGGAGGACGGCAAGCAGGCTGCGTTCTCGATTGACCGAGAGTTGCGCGGGGCAAAGTCGGAGGCTGCCGAATGAGCGGCGCAGGCGTCCATGAGGGCGGCTGCCTGTGCGGTGCGTTGCGCTACCGCTTCGCAGGCCCCGTGCACAGTCCGCATTTTTGCTCCTGCCGGATGTGCCAGCGCGTCACCGGCGCGCCGACCGTCGCCTGGGGCAACGTCGCACGCGACCGGTTCGCCTGGATCGGCGAAGGCGGCGAGCCAGTCTGGTACCGCTCGTCAGAGCGCACACGTCGGGGCCACTGCGGTGCCTGTGGTGGCGGGGCGGTTTGCCTCGACGACGGCGCTGACATGGTGTGCATTTCCCTCG